>NZ_DASTAT010000141.1 GCF_035712445.1 Oligoflexus sp.
CAGCGAATAAAGTCCCAGGAGGATGAACGCCCCGATGATCATGGCCATCTGCAGAAGGTTTTTTTCCCGCAAAGCATGAATGAGTTCAGGCCGTCCAATGACAGGCGGTCGAAAGAGTCCGTAGCTGGCCGCGCTGCTCGATATCTCGATGGAGATTTTGACTTCGGGCTGCAGCGGCAAGGGAGCCCAGACTTCACCGCCCATGGGAATCGAATGCTCGTGCTGGGCGGCGATGGATCCAAACTGCTGATCAAAGTAAATCACGTCGGTGGCCGGATCGGAAAGGATCACACGCCAGGCTCCGAAGACATCACGGATATTCAAAAACAAAGGATCGCGCAGATCCCGCGGCAGACTCACAGTGGTTTCCAGCCTCGAATAGAGCGCCTGCCCTTTCCGCACCTGCTCCAGGGAACGCCAGAGCGTAAAGGGAACACTGCGCAGGGAACCCGGTGCCGCACAATCGAGAGCGTCTCCAAGGCTCTGACAGAGCCATTCGCCATGCAGCTCGACCAGCTTATCCTCGGAGAAATCCCAGCTGGAAAGATCAGCAGTCCCCTGCTGAACCCTTCTGATGGGCTGGGATAAAGCGTGAGTGGCAAAGGTCAGCAGCATAAGGCTGAGGACCAAAAATTGGCTGTGCATGCGGGGATCCCTCCACGCCTTATGATCGGCAGAAAAGGAGGCATCCTGAAGATTTTCCTAGGGTTTATCTCGACCTGGCTGCATGATTCTACGAGGTTGACGGGCCCAGGATCCCGGCACAGCCTCGTCATCGACCCGCGTGGTCGAAGCACCATCCAACGCAGCAAACCTGCAGATACTATGGTTTTTTAGCTGAATGTTACGCAAAGGCAGGATTGCCAGTCTCCGAGCAAAAAGCATTCAAGTGTTTCCATGGCCTCTCCGATTCAGGAAATCAGGTGCCTTGACTCCAGGGCAGAACGAGGAGGCAACCATGAAAAGTCTTGCGGTTTTCCCATTGGCAGCCCTGCTGCTGACCCACTGCGGAAAAAAAACGGATGACGAATCAAGCCGGTCAGTGAATGATGATATCAAAAGCACAATTCCTGATGTAGGAACGATCATCATTGATCTTCCATCAGCCGTAGCCCCAGGCGGTGGCAACATACAACTCGCGGATGCCTCGGAAAACATCAAAACACTTTTCCTCGTGCCTGTCAGCTTCACCGGGGTAGCCGGCCAGATGACAACACTCACCAAAAGTATTATCGACCACATCTTTGGCAAACCCGTCTGTACGGATTCTGATACCAGCAATGATGAAGCGGATTGCAACGCCTATCGGGGAATTGTTACAGGGCAAGTGTCGGAAACACCGACCGTCTTTGAAGTTCCCAGCAGTGATTCCGATGCACCTTCGCATGTAAAATACTGGGCGAACCCAGCTGGCTCGGATTACGATGTGGGTATTGAACTCTATTGGCCCAATGGAAAAGGCTCATATGTCTCGGCGCTGCAGATGCAGCTCAGCAAAACGGGTGAGAAGCAAGGCAAGGGCGAACTCACATTCTTTCCGAATTATGATGGCGCGGGTTCAGCTCCGGATGTGATTGTCACCAAATTTGAGGCCACCGAAGATAAAAAGACGATGGCGCTGCAGATCTATTTTGAAGCGAGCACGCAACTGGCCTCCTTGGGTTTATCCGTTACGGATAGCAATGGCTTGATTAGCGGTTCGGGGTCTGCGATCCGACCTGCTCAGGCTACGGCGTCAGGGAATTTCGCACCCTTCCAGACCAAAGACGAGTTTGCGTATGTTTTCACCTTGGCCGCGGATGCCGCTCGTAACATTGCTGTGGAAAAAATGGCCGCCGTTCAGGCCGCGCATTACGCGGATGAGGCGAATTTCTTTACGAGCTATGGTGTCGACGGGCTTCTGAAAACGTTTACCCTCGACCTCTTGCGCAAGGACACGAGTAACTTCAACTGTACAACATCCGGCAAGTATATCTCCACAGACCTGCCGGTCAATATCTGTCAGTCGAATACCGCTGTGACGGATGCTGCCGTACTCACTGGGTTGGCTACGTTCTGCAGCAATAATCCGACGAATGACACCATCTGTCCCGTTGCCGGCCAGACCAGCCGCTGGGCCAATCCCATCTACCTCAATGCCGAGGGTTATGTCGGGAATGAGAGTTACCAAAAACCAGGCGACACGGCTTATGGACTTTTGGTGGAAGCTATGAATGCTGTCACGGTTTATACGCCGACGGCCTTGAAGGCTCAGACCATGCCTGAGCTGCCTGCAGCTGTGGAGGCTGTGGAATAAAAGTTTTCTTCGGGTTTATTTCAGCCGAGCTGCATGATTTGACGAAGTTGCCGGGCTGAGGCAGACTCAAGATCCCGGCGCAGCATCTTCATCTGCCAGGTTTGATCGAAGTTCCCTATCTGATCGAAAACCTCAAACACCTCAAGCCACTGGGAATCAAGGCTATCCTGAAGCCGCTGCAGGGGATGGTCCTGAAAGAGCATGCCGCCCGCGGCATCCCGCGTAAAACCCCGCACCGAATAGTCGATCACCGCCGCTGCAGGGCCAAGGCAGTCCAAGATAAAATTCAAAGATCGCAAAGGCGAAATCGTCCCGCAGCTGGTCAAATCCAGATCCACCCTGAGGCAAGGAGCTTCGTCCGCACTTCCAAAATCCGGATAGGTATGCGCGCAGAGGTGACTCTTATTCAGATGCATATGCACAGCCCCAGGCCCTGCATCACTCAGGAGCATCAGGGCCGAGGCGCCCCACGGTTCATAGTCCTGCCGCGAGCTGGCCAGCACCACCGCTTCAATGCGATCGGCGATCTCCTGCAGCATTTTTTCCAGGGACGCCGCCTGATAACGCTGCTGCAGTTCCTGGGAAAAATCGTGAGGCGACGGATGCACAAAATAAAGATTCGTGCGCAGCGACTTGGTGAGGTTATTGAATCCTTCCAAAAGATGCGCAGGACTTTCCGGCAGAAGACGCTTCATGATCCCGACCTCCCGAGTCGCCATAAAAATCCATCCAGCACATAATGAGTCAGCTGCGGCAGAGCCAGAAGCGGCACGATCCAAGGCAGGGACGTCTCCGCCACCGGCTGAAAATGATAGGAAAACCAGGGAAAAATCTGGGGATGATCGCTCCACACCCAGGCATCCCAAAAACCCTCTTCCATATAAGCCAGCACAAAAAGCGTCAGCACGAAAAGAAGCGGCGCCACCCAACGCCAGTCCGTGCGGCTGTCCGGTCGCCAGAATCGGGCACCGTTGAAAATCCAGATTATGGCCATATAAGGCAGGCCGTGGCTGATGATATTGGTGAGTGTAAATGCCAAATCATTGTTCCAGACGACAATACCAAATCCCCAGGCCGCTGCCGTCCCGAGGATGACAAGGTTCTTCGGCAGATTTATCGCGCGCGTTTTCCATTCCTGCGCGATGTAAGCGAGGGCAAGGCCAAGGGCGGCTGCATGCACATAGGGCAAAAGCCAGCTGACATTCCAAACAAAAATATCCCCGGCCATAAACCAACCGAATTCACGCGCGCTTCCCAGGTGCCAGACGATCAAAGGATAGAGGCTGGCGCTATAGATCGCGAGCTTATCGAGGACCGTGCTGCGCTGTCCTCTTTGATAAAAGCGCATGATCCCATAGGGCTGCCGTACAAAATGAAAGACGGCGAGATACGCGAGCGAACGCCAGAAAATATTCGGTCCGAGGCTAAAAAGGAGAACACTCACGATAAAACCAGCCAGAGGCACGATCCAAAGCAGTTTTGGTTTCATGCCGGCGCGATAGACTGTGGAATACACATGAGCCACATCAATGCCGACCACAGTCAGAAGCCAGACGCCCGGATGCAAGGGTTCATCCATCAAAGCAGGGAAAAAAGCCTGCAAAAAAGCGACCAGGAGCACCGCGAAAAAAGGCGGGGCCAGGATCCAAAGCAGATCGAAGCGTGCGGAATGCATCCAGGGTTGGGCTCGCATCAGCTTTGTCCCTGCCTCTGTTTCAAAACATGAAGAGCCGCGCTCCGCCCGCGGGCAAAAGCCTCTTCAAATATGGAAATGCCGCTCATATCACTATGCGCGAAAACAAGGTCAGGCCAAGGATTCGCCTGCATGCGCGCCCGATCCTGTCCCCAGATATAACCCGGTCGCGGTTGAATCATCGCGTGACCCCAAACCCAAAAATCCATGGCCTTCACACTCGGACCGATGCCGGGATGCATATGTTCCAGATCAGCCAGCACCAGCCGTTCCCAATCCTGGACCTGCCGCAGGCCCGCGATCATCCGCGCCACGGCGGGTTTTTGCGTGGCCAGGGGCCAGTAGGAACTCAAGACACTGGCTCCTTCATAGCGCCGAAGATTCTGATGCGTGGCCACGACATAACCCAAAGACGCCGAACCATAGGGCACGTTATCCCAGGCCAAAGCCGCTCCAGCTGATTCCGGCAGACGATCGACGGTGCAGTTCGCGACCATCCACGGCGCATAGCTCAGCGTTCCGTCAGGGGCCGCATGCTCCGGCAAAAGTCTTTGCGCGACAAAGCGCGGCAGGGCCACGATCAAAGCCTCGGCCTGCCAGCGCAGGGCACGTCCCTTCCGGGTCTGCCATCCATCCACCGCATATCCCGAGGCGTTTTTCTCGATACGAAAAATCAGTGTATCACCGATCCAGCGATCCTGCGATCGTCTCATGAGCTGCCGAATGAGCCAGGCGTTGCCCTCGGGCCAGGTCAGGATCGTGGCCCCTTCCCCGCGCTCCGCGTCACGCGCTGCAAAATAATGCAGGCCGGCCCAGGCGGAAACCTCCTGCCATCCCGTTCCATAATCATCGCGGCAGCAGTAATCCAGGTACCAGCCGAGGTAAGGGGAATGCCAGCCCTGTCCCCGCACGAAATCAGCAAAGTTCATCTGATCGAGTCGCAAGTATTCCGCATCACGCGAGGATTGATCCAAGGGAATGGCAAACAGCCGTCGTCCATCCCGACCTTTTTTATGCCGCAGCGTGCCGACGAAGTGAAAGAAGGCGCGCAGATCATCAGTATCTCCGGGCCCGAGAGCCTTCCAGGCAATCAAGCCCTCAAACCAGCGGCCTTCATAAAAAACGCGATCCTCGGGATCATGACATAAAAATTCGTCACGAAATAAAGGCTCACCGCGCGGCGACCAGCCCTTCAGAGCGCCGGCATCCTCCAAAAATTCGAGCAGATCCTTTTCCTCGGCATTTGGCAAAGGCAGATAATGCGCGCCCAATGGAAAAGCCGAGACCGCATTCCGTCCGCTCCGGGCATTGCCGCCGACCTCGTTGCCCATATCCAGCAGCCGATAGTCACGAAAACCCTGTTTTTCAAGGGTATAAGCCGCTGTGCAGCCCGCGACCCCGCCGCCCAGGATCAGGACCTTGAGCCTCTCGACGGCCTCGGGCGCGGGAAAATCCTGCGTCCTTAAACGATGTGCGCTCTGACTGTCATCACCGGAAAGCCTCAGCCCGCGACCCTTTTCATCACAGCCGAGCATCCAGGGAAGGGCCATGCCGCCCAGAAGAAGCTCCCGCCTGTTAATGGACATAACGCGCCCATTCCTCTTCAAAGGTTCGCACCAGAACCTGATTATCCAGGCGATTGATGGCTGAAGCCGTGGCCTGCATATCCGGGGGGAAATGAAACAGGGCCGGCAGAAGATCAGGGCTTAAAAATTTCAAACCGCGCGGCACATCCTTCGGGACCTTATAAGCCTGGCGTCCGGCCAGAACAAAACCCCATTCCCCAAACGAAGGCACATAAACATGATAGGGCGCCGTTTGAAAACCCACAGCATTCAGCGTATTGACGATGGTCCAGAAGGATTGCTTCGCATAGTAAGGCGAAGTCGATTGCACCACCATCTGCCCTTCCGGTTTCAGGGCCTGCTTCACCAGCTCATAAAAACGCGTGCTATAAAGTTTTCCTATGGTAAAACTGCTGGGATCGGGAAAGTCGATGATGATGAAGTCAAAGGACTGAGGCGCGGAGCGCAGCCATTGAAAGGCATCCTCATGCACGAGCGTCAGCTTAGGCGAGCGAAGTGAATCCTGATTCAGATCCCGAAGGATCGGATGCCGCGTGGCCAGGTCCGTCACCGCACGATCCAGATCAACCAGCACCACGTCTTTCACAGTTTCATAACGCAGCACTTCACGCAGCGCGAGACCATCCCCACCGCCGAGGATCAAAACCCTTTCGGCCTGGGGCAGACTCGCCAGCCCTGGATGGACCAAAGCCTCATGATAACGATATTCATCGGCCGAAGAGAACTGAAGATTCCCATTCAAAAAAAGCCGCGTATCCTGCTGATTCCGCGTCAGCACAAGGCGCTGATAGGGTGAACTCACCGCGGCAATCACCGGATCGGGAAAACTCTGCGATTCCGACCAGTTCGTCAGACGTTCCCCCAGCGCAAGGCCAGCGCCGCAGACCGCCAGGACTAAAAGCACCAGTATCCTCTGCGTATTCCGCCAGGCCTGGCCCTTTCCCAGAATTTCAAGAGCCGCCCAGGCCACCAGCACATTGCAAAGGCCAAAGAAAAACCCTGAGCGCACAAGGCCGAGTCGGGGGACAAGGATCAGGGGAAAGAGCAGCGAAGCGAGCAGGGCCCCCAGGTAATCAAAGGTGAAGACCTTGGCCACGAGGTCCTGGAACGCGTACTCATCCTTCAAAATCCGCATCAAAACAGGGATTTCAACACCAACCAGGATGCCGGTCACACTCACGAGGCTATAAAGAAGAATCCGAAAACTCGCGACCTGATCGAAGAGGCAGAACAGCACTGCGGCCGAGCTGCCCCCGACCAGAGCCAGCAAAAGTTCCACATGAATGAAAAAACGTAAGAGATCCCGCTTCACATAGCGGGAGAGCCAGGACCCCACACCCATCGAGGAGAGGTAGACACCGATCACCGTCGAAAACTGAGTGACCGAATCCCCTAAAAGATAGGACGCGAGCGTACCCGCGATCAGTTCATACACAAGTCCCGCGGTGGCGATGACAAAGACCGAAATCAAAAGAAGCAGGGCCACAGGCTCGTCCTATCCGCGAATGGCCGAAGCGATGATGATCGCGACGGCCAGTATGGTTGCCGAAGCCGTCAGGGCCAGCGGCAGGTTTTTTTCCTCGACGATTTCCTTCCACATGTGTCCGGGCGTCAGGCGATCGAAGATCACCATGGCCACGATCAGAATCACGATACCCAGTCCCGAAAACACCAGCGCGCTCATGATATACCGGCTCAGGCTTTCCACAACGTGTCTCCTCTGTCGTTAAACATCTTACTTATGATAGGTCCTATATCCACCGCTGCCACCACGACTGTAACCGCCACCCGAAGTGCCAAGCCCCGAGCCGCGATCATCAGAGCACGACCAGCCTGTCGAACTCAAAAAAAGAAAAAGGCAAGAGATCATAGCGCCTAATAAACGATAATAAAACATCCGCGTCTCCTAACCGTTCACATCACTGTCAGCCCAGCGTTTGCTTTCAAAACGCCAATCCCCCAAAAGAATCCAGAGGGGAAAGAGACTGACCAGAATCAGACACAGCACCAAGGGCGAGATGACCTTGACGTCTTTTTTCACCGTCACCCGCAAGGGAAAGTCCTGCTTCGAGAGGATCGAGGGATCGACCCAGCCCATCTCGGAGTTGATATCCAAACGATAGCGCCCCTGGTCGAGATGCTTTAAAAACACCTCATCCAGAGTATGCGACTCGCTTCCCTCGCTCCCGCTTTCATAGCGATAAAGATCGCGCCCGAATTCGATCGGAGCCGCAGCCTGGCCATCCTCCTGGACCATCGTGAAACGCAGATTGAGCCATGAATTCTGGAGCGGCGCATACACCTGAATCTTCACATTCGTGCCGCTCTTATCGAGGGTGAACGATTCCGAGCGCAAGAGCTGCACCGGGACCTTGCCATCGCGCAGGATGTTGGTATCCAAAACCGTCGTTTCCTGCTTGAAACTATTCATGAGAAGATGCAGGGCAATCAAAATCGCCGCAAAAAATCCCCAGTGTTTCAGATAGGCATTCCGCTTTTCCAGATAGCGCGAGGGCTGATTCGGAGCCACGCCCACTCGGGCCGGCATGGGATGCAGAGGACGGAAGGCCTTTTCAATATCCTCCGGCTCCACATAGGTGCCGGCCGACCACATTTCTTCCGTCCCATCCTCTTCACTGCTCAGAATATCCGGCGGCGCTATGTAGTCCTTGACCGTGACCTCATCGCCGATTTTCACCCGCCAGTAGAATTCGCCGAGCACGAACTTCACCCGCGCCTTGCCCTTTAAAAACAGGCGATAGCGCCGTCCACCCCAGCTGACCCAGGTCCCAAGCGCCGACTTCGGCCGATGCCGGGTCATATGCAGAAAGTTCCAGTGGCCCTGCGATTCGGTGAGCCAGCGAAAACCCTGAAAGGGGTTGAAGAGCAGGTATTCGCTCCAGACGTAATCGCCACTTCCATCGGACCGCACCATAAAACCGATGACCTGCCATGTTTCGCCGCGGAGTTTATTTTTGCTGCCGAGTTCCAGCAGCGGTTTCCACAGCATCGACTGCGAGGCTTTTTTCAGAATGCGCAGCCCCTGATGGTTTTCTTCCACCAGGGCTCCACAGGCGCGGCAGGCGTAACTCAAACTCTGACCAGGCGCATGAATGGCAATCGGCGAGCCACACTGCAGGCAGTTGAAGCTTATCTCACCAGCCATCGAGTTGCCTCAGTTGGGTAAATTTAAAGTCATTGAACTCAAGATAACGCCCCAGATACACATGCTGCGTGAGGCCGATTTTTTCGACCGAAAGAAATTCGCCCTTGGCGTTGCTGGCATCCACGCTCAGCCGTTCCTGACGGGCGGGTGCGGGAAACGGCATCTCCCCTTCCGTGGCCACGCAGGTCGCGGTCTTGATGTCATCGACTAAAAACATCTCGTGTCCTGGCACTGATATCAAAGCGCCGGCTTTGATGGTCGCAAGGTTCGGCACATCAGGCGCCGGTTCCACGGGAAAGGAGAGCATGTAAAAACCCTGGGCCTCAGCCAGCCAGCCAATGCGGCCCTTGGGAAAGAGCGCGCACCATTCATTCCAATAGCCATCGCGCCACTGAAGACGCTGACGTCCGATCAGCTCAAACGTCTCGCCCTTGTAAACGCCGCGCGTACCGATCTGCAGCGGCGTGATCTCGGGCGGCAGCGTGGCCATTTTCCCGAACACAGACCAGTCCTGATCGCGGATCATCGTCGTCTGGCAGTAGCTGCACACAATAAAGAGGGTCGCCGGGGACTGCACACGAAGAGCAGCCCCGCAACTCAGACAAGGTAGTTCCATAACTGTCCTTTAGATGCGCGAGAGAAGTTCGGCCTTCTTGCGATCGAACTCTTCCTGGGTCAGGATTCCTTTGGTCAAAAGGCCCTGCAGTTTTTCCAAGGTGGCGAACACATCCTCCTTGGGCGCCTCGCTGCCGCCTGTCGGCTGCTGAAAGGCCGAGGCCATCGCCTGACCAAAACCGACGCCGGCTCCGAGTCCGACGCCAATTCCGGCGGCTCCGCCTTCATTCTGAGCGGCCAGGGGCACGCTGTCGGCCACCTGGAACTGGGCATAGCGTTTCAGATCCCCCAATAGACGCATGGAACTGGCTTTATCCAGATATTTCTGCAGTTCCTCAGGCAGGCTGATGTTCTGAATCAGGAAGGTCGCAAGTTCGAGACCGTATTGGGCGAAGGTTGGTCTCAGAATCTCCTGGAGGGTTTTCGAGAAACGGTCCTGCTGCGCCGCCAGATCCATGAAGGCGACCTCGGCCGCTCCGAAATGACTGCTGAGAGCGGTCAGGACCATCGACCGCAGCTGGGCCTCCAGCTCGCCTGTCGCATATGCGGGACGGGTGCCGCTGATTTTCTGAAAAAAGAGGCGGGGGTCACTGATGCGATAGGAATAGGTTCCATGCGCGCGCAGACGAATCGGTCCGAATTCCTTGTCGCGGATGGTAATCGGATTCGATGTGCCCCAGCGCTGATCGATCTGCTCGCGGGTCGAGAAAAAATAAAGGTCCGATTTGAAGGGCGAGGCGAAGAGCTTGTCCCAGTTCTTGAGGTTCGTCAGAAGCGGCAGGGTCTGGGTGTTCAGAGTATAACGCCCAGGTCCGAACAGATCCGCGATTTTCCCTTCATTGACGAAGAGCGCCAGCTGCGATTCACGGACGGTGAGCTGCGCCCCATTCTGGATCTCGCGATCCTGCATCGGGTACTGCCAGCTCAGGAGGCCGTCTTCCGTCTCCACCCACTCGATGACGTCAATAAACTGCTTCTTCAGAAAATCCATGATACCCATGCGCTCATTCCTCTTTACTTTCGCAAGCGAACCAACTTGAACGGCATAACGTGGGACGAGTATACCCGCACGACCATTGAGGGCCAAGGCTTTGTGAATCTTTTCGTTCCCACCCGAAAATTACTCATGCTGCATTGATCCTTCACCATGACGACAAACTTGTTCAGGTCGGTGACATCCATTTTTTTCACCTGTGTCCCCTGCGATGCAGGCGTAAGACGGACTGGAATCGGACAGTGACAGCAAAGCGGGACACTATACAAAATTGACGCAGCACGAAAGCACGACAGAAAGTGTGGATTGCGGCACTCGCCTCGACTTTTTCGCGACAAACACGGCTAATATGACATAATTTGCCCGCTATTTGGACAGAGTGAAGCGGTTTTAAAAAATTTTGGGGGGACTTTGGAAATGTGGTACGGGCTTTGCTTTGTATTCTGCATGACCGGCCGCTGAGGTCGATCAAAGACTCAGGATGAGAATCCCAGTCGAAGCTGATCCTCGGGATCGAGGGAGAAAAGGATCCGCATCAGCTTCCGAATCAAAAATTTCCTCCCCCATTTCTTCATCATCACATCACAATTTCCAATCAACCCACATCATCCTGAGAAAACTCTCCCGCGAGAGTTTTTTTTCTTTTTGTCCAAATCCTCACGAAAGCCTACTGCAAATTAAAACTCGCACTCCGCATCACCCAGGAAGGAAAACTGGGAATCCGATCGATTGCAGTCGCCACGATACGGGCAGTGTAGGTTTCACCCTCATCGGTGGCTCCGGTCGGCAGCGTATAGCTCGCACTGGTGCCGGCGATCGGTTCCGACGCGAAGACCTTGATCCCCGCCGCATCGTAAACATGCACGGACCAGTGGTAATCCGTAACCGTTCCGAAGGGGGATCCGGTGAGTGTCACTTTTCTTGTGGCCGCTGTGTATTGGCCAGTGATCACCCCTGTCACCATGCTGGGAAATGTAAATGGAAACTCATTCACGATCCGCGTATCGCCCGTGCCCTGAGTGACCTCCACAAAGAACACCTGATTGGCTTTTGGGACAGCCGTGCTGACCAGTTCCACGCGTCTTGAAAAGGTTCCATCGCCCGCTTCGCCATCTTCGCTGTTGCCATCATCCGACAGTGTTTGATCCCAATCCGTATAGGAAGCTTCCCCCGTGTTGGGATCGAACCGCACGGACGAGGAGCCCGTGAAGAGGGTACTGGATCCTTTCACCAGCACTGCTGTTGCTTTTTCATCCTCAAAGAGCTGCGTGGTGAACATCAGAGTGCTGGCAAGGCTGCCATCACTTTGCACATCCTGCACAAGTTGGAGCGCAATGTACTTGACGACGCGCGGAAAATATTGGTCGCCATCATCCTGGGAAAGATCGGCAAGCTCGTCCGCATTCGCATCGCTATCAAAGGCGTCGGGGACTCCATCATCATCATCATCGGAATCAAACCAGTTGGGCAGGCCATCGCCATCGATGTCACCATCGCGATCGTTGGTCTGGCCATCGCCGTCGGTGTCGGCGGTGACCGTGGAGGTTCCAGCGGCCGTCAGACGCGCGCCAGCGCCGGCCGACAACGCCGCAGAAACTTCCAGGGCGTCGGGAATTAAATTATCATTCGCATCGGCAGCCTCATTCTTTTCCCAGGCCACGCTGCTGAAATCAGTGAAGTTGATAATCGGACCGTTATGGACGAGAGTCGGCAGCCGATTCTCCGTAATCGCAAAGTACTGGCGAACCTTGCCAGGATTCAGACCAACATAGGTCAGGATTGCTGAAAAACGATACTGCGGGTCGAGCAGCACCATGGTGTAGGCCACCGAGGTGTCGACGCCTTCTATACTATAGTTACCGACCGCGTTGACGACGCCTGAATGAGCAATGCCGGTATCGCGTTCCACCAGAGCCAGCACCCACTGATTCATTTCAGACTGGCTGCCTGTGACGCTTTTGATGGAACCTTTGATGGTTTCGCCTGATGGACTGGTCGCGGCCCCGCCTCCGCTCTCGCTCGCGCTCTTCGCGCAACCCAGGAGCATCAAGAGGAGCAGCACCTGACTGAGGTTTCTCTTGCTCAAAACCCGCCCTTCCACTATAAGGTCCCTTCCTACGGCTTTTCTACATGGGGGATCGGCAGAAACCCGGAAAAGTTGAGGAGTATCGGAACCCGGCAGGTCAGAAGGAAGGGACTCATGAGCGAGCCCACGCTTGGCAAATTCCAAAAAATCAACGAAAGTTTCCTTTGTGAAAACTGCGGTGCCAGCGTTCCTCCTGCGAAGCGCACCTGCCGCAACCACTGCCCTCACTGCCTTCACAGCAAACACGTCGATGTCTATCCGGGCGACCGGGCCAACAGCTGCCAGGGCCTTTTGCGGCCCATCGGTTATGAACTGAACGGCAAGAAGGGGCTCGTGCTTCTTTTTCGCTGCGCGCGCTGCAAGGCTGAGACACGCAATATCGCGCTGCTCGATGATCCCATACTGAGCGACGACTATCAGAAAATCCTGGATCTTACCCCGCGGGCTCCCCTACACTGACCCAAACAGGGCATCAGGGGCAACATGAGTCAGGTTCCACTTCTGAATGAATTGGCATTGATCGCGGTCATCGGGGTATTCGTCACCCTCATCCTCTCCAAAATGAAGCTGCCCGCGGTGGCCGGGCTTTTGGCCTCGGGTGCTTTAATCGGACCTTATGGGCTGGGCTGGGTACGTTCGACCGAATCCATCGAAGTCCTCTCGGAAATCGGTGTGGTCTTTCTCCTCTTCACCATCGGCCTCGAATTCTCCGCCAAACGCCTGAAACATATTTTCGGTCAGGTCGCACTGGGCGGCTTTTTTCAGGTCATCCTCACGATAGTCGTGACTGTGGCCATAGCCAGCAGCCTCGGTATTTCCCTCTCGCACGGTCTTTTCTATGGTTTTGTCTTCTCGCTTTCGAGCACGGCTATCGTTTTAAGAGCCCTGAGCGAAAGGCGGGAGCTGGATGTTCCGCATGGCCGTTTTATTGTCGGAACCCTTATTTTCCAGGACCTTTGCGTAGTCCCCATGGTCCTGATCGTGCCCTTTCTGGTGAGCGAGCAATCGCAGCTCGCGGCGCTGCAGGATATCGGGATCGCTTTGGGCAAGGCCGTCCTGCTGGTTGGGATTTTGTGGTCGATCTCGCGCCACGTGATTCCGCGCTGGCTCAGTTGGGTGGACGCGAGTCGCAGTCGCGAGGTCTTTCTGCTCGCCATCCTGGGTCTTTGCATCGGCACGGCCTGGCTGACTTCGCTGGCCGGACTGTCCCTGGCGCTCGGTGCTTTTCTGGGCGGAATGGTGGTGGCGGATACGCAGTACGGTCAGCGGGCGATGGGCGATATCCTGCCCCTGCGTGATGCGTTTGTGAGTATCTTCTTCATTTCGCTCGGCATGCTCTTTCAACCGACGGTCCTGGTGCATGAGCCGCAGCTTGTGCTTTGGATGCTCTTCGGCCTGATCGTCGTGAAGGGTCTGATCGCCACGATATCCGCACTGATCATGAAATTTCCCGCGCGCGTGGCCTGGCTGGCCGGCGTGGGCCTCGCGCAATTCGGTGAGTTTGGTTTCGTCCTGACCAAGCTCGCCATCGATCATGGACTCGTCACCAGCGCCGATACGCAGCCGCTGCTCGCGGCGGGTGTTCTGAGCATGTTCCTGACGCCTCTTCTTTTACGCATGGCCCCGCATATCACCGCCGGTGAAAAACTGCTGGCACCTTTGGAAAGGCTCCTCGGCGTCCGCAGTATTGATGAATTCGATGAGGGTCGCGATAAGCCCGAGCATCATGTGGTCATCATCGGTTTCGGTCTTGCCGGTCGTGAAGCGGCGCGGGCTCTCGAACGCTGCGGCGTTCCCCATATCGTTTTGGAATTGAATGCCGAGATCGTGCGGCAGGCCAAGGTCCGCAAGCAGCCCGTCTTTTACGGCGACGCCACGAGTGAGGAAGCGCTGGGCCATGCGCACCTGTCCCGAGCGCGGCTTTTGGTTTTGATGATGGATGATCCGAAAGCGGCCCAGCGGGTGGTCGATACCGCTAAAAGAGTGGCGCCTGATGTACCGATTCTGATGCGGACGCGTTATCTGCGGGAAAAAAAGAGTCTTCTGACCTTGGGTGCGGCTGATGTCGTGGCCGAGGAAGTGGAAGGCGCGGTCGAGATGATAGCCCGCATTCTGCGTCTGCTCGAACAGCCGCGCAATGTCATCCATGATAGCGTTCATGCCGTCCGGCGTGATCTGCAGGAAAGCCCCAGGGCGATCAAGGTTCCGCGTCCCGAGCTGCAGGCGTCGGGCGGTATGGATGGCATCAAAATCGAAAGCATGCTGGTGCGCGAGAACGCAAAGGTGGCTGGAAAATCCCCGGTGGAATTGAAACTCCGCAGCACCACGGGCCTTTTGATGATAGCCCTGCGGCGCGGCCCGGAATTTTTCAGTGAACCCGATCCCCATAAACCACTTTTAGCAGGAGACATCGTGTATGTGGTCGGGTCCACGGCTGCCATCGAATCCGCGCTGCCTTTATTTGGTTAGGCGCGTGACTTAGTCGCGGAACTGTTTGGTCTTGATCAGGCGCGAGATATCATAGCCGTGTTTTTCCACAGCGGCTTTCAGAAGGTCCTGGTACACAGCATCATCAAGGGTTGGTGTGCGGCTCAGCACATAGAGCGAAACGCGATCAGGATCGCCGACCAGAGCCCACTGATAGTTGGGATCCAGCTCAAGGATCCAGTACTTGCCATTGGTGAGTCCATTGAAGAAGCTGACGTCCAGTTTCGAATTGGTTTCATCGACCGGCACAGCCTTGCCGGTGATGCTGATGGGGAAACCGCGCTCAGGATCGAGGATGCGGCAGAAGTTGAAGACCTTCACGCTGCCATCATCATTCAAGGAATATTCAGCCGTCACAGCCGTGCAGCCGGGCTGGAAGATCTGGGGCAGACGTGCGATCTCGTACCATTTGCCGAGGTACTGGTTCACATCCACAAAACTCACCGTCTCAAGTTCAGCTGCAGAAACAGTGGAGGCCTGAGCGCCGAAGGTCAGCGCGGCGGCGAATGCCAAGCGGGAAAACCATGTCATTTTCATGAGTGAACTCCTGGTTCTTGCACACGTTACTTTGATGCACAACTTATGCATCACTTTTTCCTTTATAGTCCCAATTTTCAGTTGTGTGCAAGGAAAGATAACACCCTGAGCGCACAAAATTGCGGCAGACTCTTCCCTTTAGCTGCTTTTTAGTATAGATAGGGGTGTCACATTAGCCCGGATTCACGGGCTGGTTTGGAAGAAGGATTGTACCCCATGGATATCAATAGCTTTTCCTGGATATTCGTTCCGACCATGATTTTCGGTGAGGCCATCATCCGTAAGATCACCGATCTGAAATCGGATAAGACTCATTATCCCTGGAAGGATCTGGCCATCAACTTTTCGATAGGCCTTGGCGATCGCATCGTGACCAATCTCTTCTG
This sequence comes from Oligoflexus sp., assembly GCF_035712445.1. NCBI lineage: Bacteria > Pseudomonadati > Bdellovibrionota > Oligoflexia > Oligoflexales > Oligoflexaceae > Oligoflexus > Oligoflexus sp. The sequence goes on from NZ_DASTAT010000141.1 coordinate 15,847, forward strand.
GACCGGCATCATGTTCTTCGCCATGAAGATGGTGGCTGAGCATGCGCAGTTCGCGGCCATTGATATGAATAACTGGTGGGCCTGGCCGCTGGCGATCCTTCTCTCCGACTTCGCCTTCTACTGGTATCACCGCGCCGGCCATGAGGTTCGCCTCTTCTGGGCCGTCCATAATGTGCATCACAGTTCCACCTTCTACAACTTTTCGACTTCGGTCCGCCTCTCATGGCTGGAAGGCCTTCTGCGCTGGCCTTTCTGGGTGATCCTTCCCCTCGCCGGTTTCAGCGCCGAAGTCACCATGGTCGCTTACATGGTCGTTCGTCTTTATCAGGTGCTTTTGCACAATGAATACATCACAAAATTGGGTTTCCTCGAATATATCCTGAGCACACCCTCGCATCATCGCGTGCACCACGGCCGCAATGAGCAGTATCTGGACAAAAACTATGGCGGCATCACGATTCTTTGGGATCGCATGTTCGGCACCTTCGCGGAAGAAGAGGAGAAGGTGGAGTATGGTCTTGTGAAGCAGCTGGAAAGCCATAACCTGCTGTGGATCAATACTCATGAATTCGTGAAGATCGCAAAGGATGTGAAGGGCAGCACAAAGTTCCAGCATGCGCTGTCCTATATCTTCGGCAAGCCAGGCTGGGCTCCCGCGGCTGCCTCTCGCGATGACAAACTTCCGAACGGCACCGCGCCTCAAACCGCCTGCTGATTTTCCTCGTCAGGACGCGCGTTCCCAATCCTCGGGATCGTCAGCGTCCTCCTCGAAACCACTCTTCTCTTTGTCTTTTTTCAAGGGCACGACAGCTGCTGCGGACTTCGCTGACTGAGCCTGGGCTTGAACCCCACGCCCGAGGATGACATCGGACAGCTGCTGCACGGTTCGATTCAACATCTCCGCCTCGGCCTCGAGCGACGTGGAAAAACTCATGGTTTCATGGGCCATATCGGAATTCAGGTGAGTGGCCGCATCCAGTTCATTCATGGCGCTCGTGATATTGTTCACGCCTTCCGCTTCCTCCTTGGCGGCGGTAAAGATTTCCTCCATCAGCGTCTTCACACTGCCGACCTGCTCCACGACTTCATTCAGGATCTCATCGCAACGATCGGCGATGGACACGCCGTTGGAGACTTTTTCCCGGCCTTTCTCCATCCAGCTGATGGCCTGGGCCTTGGACTGTTCAACGATCGCGTTGACATCGTTGCGGCTGGCATGCAAAAGACTGCTGATCTCGGTCGCGGCCACACCGCTCATACGCGCGAGGTTGCCAACCTCCTCGGCCACTACCGCGAAGCCCTTGCCATGTTCTCCGGCTCTGGCGGCCTCCACCGAGGCATTAAACGACAGAAGCTTGGTCTGAAAGACGATATCGTTGATCACGCTCGTGCGTTCTGCGATCTTGTCAATGATCGCTGCCGTCTGGCCTATGCGATTATTGTTATCGTGGATCTGTTCGATCATCTGGCCGATGGCGAATTCGATATCATGCATGGACTGACGCATGCGATCCATTTCCCGCTTGCCTTCGTTGGCGATCGCATAGCTGTTCTCTGCCTTCTGCGCCGAACTGCTGACATTATCCACGCTGCGGTTGACCATGGCGGTGATTTCATTCAAGGTCGCCACGGTTTCCTGGATGGCCGAAGCCTGTTCGGTCGCGGCACTGGATGATTTACCTGAAGTGTCGCGCAGCGAGTGGGCTGTTTTCACAGCCAGCCCAATGGAACTTTTCAGCCGCGTGGCCACCTCCTGCAACTCCTTACTCACCCGGGTCAGCATCAGGCCGGTCAGGACCAGGAAAATGACCGCAACAAGGGAAGCCATGGCTGCGAGCATCAGCACGGAACGGCGCGCGGGCTCCTTGATGACGGAAGTCGGAATCAGAGATTCAAGATACCAGAACGTTTCCGTCTGACCGAAGTTCAAGGCCTTGACGCTCGACAGATAGGTATCGCCGAGCACGACGGAGTCCTTCCCGCTCAGGCGCGCGTCATCAAGCGGCTGATAAGCGTCCTCTTTGACCTCGGTCATGGACTTGCCAATCCACTGCGACGAGCCTGAGAACGCGGCGACTTTCTTCGACTGCGACAGGAGCACAAGGCGCTCCTGAGGTCGACCCTGGATATGATGATCCAGAAGCTGCTGCAGAAAATCGAGCTTCACATCCGCGCCGACCACGCCCAGAAATTTTCCCCGCACCACGATCGGCACGATAAGGGAGGTCATCAGCACCTTGTTATAGATATAAGGATCCATGATCACTTCTTTCATGAGGCGCCGCGGAACCTGATAGTATTCCCCGGTCGGACCGCTCGCTTCATAATCGCGATTGGCTTCGCCTGTGATCTTTCCATCCGCCCCATAAAGCATGTAAAGCACGACGCGGCCGGTCGCGTCATGCAAGGGTGTGTTCGCATATTTCTGATCCTGCCCGTCAAAGGCATTGGGTTCCCACAGCGTCCAGAATCCAAGGACGTTGGGATTATTCCTGAGAACGACCGTCAGCACCTCCACCAGGTCCTGTCGGCTCAAGGGCATGTGATCGTGTTCTTTAAGCGACTGCAGAGTCTGCGCCAGAGTGCGAACCACATCGAAGGTGACGTCGAGTCTTCCCTGGATCTCGGTCGACGCGGCGGCCAGCTCCAGCTGCGCCTCGCCCCGGGAATTTTCCATCGAAATCTCGCCGATCTGATAGCCACCGATCAGACTGCTGATAAGTCCGGTCAGCAAAAGAGCCATAAGGCTTGTCGCCAGCATGCGAAACCGCAAACTACGCTGCATGTACCCATTCATTGCCATAGAGAAAGAGCTCCACTGCTTGTGAACTGTAGGAGGGTCTTCGGTTCACGAAGAGTAAAACTGTATCCAGGACTCTTTACGAAGGAGTAAGAAAGGCAGCGGCTGGCGCTGCCCCGGTCTGAATCATGAAGCCCGATCGAGGGTCTCGTTATCCTCGTCTTCAAACGAGCTTTCTTCAGCGATCTTACGGATATCCCGCACGTTTGCGGCTATGGCCTTGGGCTCGGATGCCGCGCTGCTCAAAGTTTCCGTCTGACCCATAATCACCGCTGACAGCTGCTGCACGGCTTGATTCAAATGTTGGGCTTCATCGCTCAAGGCCGTGGAGAAGCCCAGGGTTTCATGCGCCATGTCTGAATTCAAGTGAGTGGCCGAATCGAGTTCGTTCATCGCGCCTGTGATATTGTTCACGCCCTCGGCCTCCTCTTTCGCAGCCCTGAGGATTTCCTCCATCAGGTTTTTCACAGAGCCGACCTGTTCGACGACTTCACTCAGGATCTCATCACAGCGATCGGCTATGGCCACGCCGGCTCCCACTTTCTGCTTGCCGCTTTCCATCCAGGTGACCGCCTGGCTTTGCGAATGCTGAATGATGGCATGAACGTCCTTGCGGCTGGTCTGCAAGAGTGTGGCGATTTCCGTCGCGGCGAGTCCACTCATCCGCGCAAGGTTACCGACCTCCTCGGCCACCACCGCAAAGCCTTTGCCATGCTCGCCGGCCCGCGCGGCCTCGACCGAGGCGTTGAAGGATAAAAGCTTGGTCTGAAAGACGATGTCGTTGATCACGCTCGTGCGTTCCGCGATTTTATCTATGATCGCTGCGGTCTGGCCTATGCGCTGATTGTTTTCGTGGATCTGCTCGATCATCTGGCTGATGGCGAATTCGATATCATGTATGGATTGCCGCATGCGATCCATCTCGCGCTTCCCATCATTGGCGATCGCAAAACTGTTCTCCGCTTTCTGGGATGATGTGCTGACGCTTTCGACACTGCGATTGACCATGGCGGTGATTTCATTCAGAGTCGCCACAGTTTCCTGGATGGCCGAGGCCTGCTCGGTGGCCGCGCTTGACGATTTGCTGGATGTTTCCCGCAGGGACCTGGCCGTGTGAATTGCAAGGTTGATGGAGCTGCCGAGGCGCTTCGCCACATTCTGCAGCTCGCGACTGACCTGGGTCAGACTCCAGCTGCTCAGGATCAAGGATATGATGGCCACAAGGCCGCCAAGACCGACGAGCATCATGACCGCATTCTGAGCCGGCTTCTGTATTTTGGCTTTGGGAATAACGGACTCCAGATGCCAGGGCATCTCCGCTTTTCCGAAGTTGATCGTTTTCACGCTCGAAAGATTGATATCGCCAAGCAGCACCGAATCCTTGGTATTCAAACGTTCTGCGCTCAGGGCTTCGTAATGGTCCTCTTTCACTTCGCTGATGGTCTTGCCAATCCATTGCGGCGAACCCGAGAAGGCCGCGATCCTGTTCGCTTGCGACAGAAGAATGAGGCGTTCCTGAGGACGGCCCTGCAGACGTTCATTCAGAAGATTCTGCAGAAAGGCGAGACTGACGTCGGCCCCCACCACACCCAGGAATTTACCCTGCACCATCACCGGCACCACGATCGAGGTGATCAGCGTTTCCTTGCCGTTGACCGAATAAAGATAAGGATCGACGATCACTTCCTGACGAAGGCGGCGAGCCACAAGATAATAGTCACCTGCTCCCGGGGCTTCATAATCCTTCAAAGGTTCCAGGGAGACTTTTCCATCGCCGGCTTGCGCCACATAAGGAACGAAGCGTCCTGTAGCATCGTGGGCGGCATCGGCGCTTATGAATTTTTTATCCTGCCCGTCGAAGGTGTCCGGTTCCCAGGCCGTCCAGAGTGCGAGCACATTGGGGTTGTTTTTCAGAATGCTTGAAAGCGATTGAATCACATCGGTCCGCGTCAGGGGCATGCGATTCTGCTCGCGAAACGACTGCAGCGTCAGCGCCAGAGTACGGACCAGATCAAAGGTTCCATCCAGGCGTTTTTGAATATCCGTGGAGGTCGCCGTCAGTTCGAGCTGGGCCTGGGATCGTGAACCCGTCATCGAAAGGTCGGCAATCTGAAATCCGCCTATGGCTGTGCAGATAAAGCCAGTCAAGAGCAGTGAAACCAAACTCGTCAGGAGCATGCGGAAACGCAAACTGCGCTTTGTGTACCAATGAAAGGCCATGTTTCCTCGCAACGGCTATGGGTTCAGCTGCTTCTCTTTCGGATCGAGGGGAGAGTTTATAAGTTAACAATCCTGAAAATTTCGGCGGAAATGTTAACTTTCGCAATACGCAAAAATCAAGCAGCAGGCGAGGCGCGAAAGCTGAACCCTGGCCTGCGGATTGCAATGCATTGATCAGCTGATTGCAGCGTTTGGAAGGAGCTTACGCATGAAGATCTTGAAACCTTTTTCGAAGAACCATAGTGAAGGCAAAGTGGGCTGGATACTGCTCTGGCTTCTCGGTGTACCGCTGCCCATACTCGTGCTCTTCTACGTTCTGCGAGGCTGCACTTAAGGGGCCGGCCGGGGCCGGCCTGGATGCTTCAATCCCGGAAGGCTCCTGGATTTTTTCGCCAAACTTCCTCGTTCACGCTGGTCGCCAAAGCCAGCCACGCCACCATCGGCGCAAAGAGCAGGGCTGCAGGCCTGTCCACTTTGGCCGCATAATAGGTCAGTGCTGCTGAGTCAATCAGATTGCTCGCACTATCCACGAGACTTGCCTTGGCTTTCCTTTGTCCGAAAAAAAGCTTGGACCATACAGCATTCAGGCCAAGTTGCGCTGTCCAGAGTGACAAAGCCTTGCTGCGCGCCGGGCTGGGTGGAGCTTTCAGAAGACGGTAAGCCCCGACAGCTGTGGAGGCATAAAGAGCCATCCAGACCGGACCAAAAGCCTTTTTGGGCGGCTGAAACGCCGGTTTTTCCAGCTTATCATACCAATGCTTGGTGGCGCCTTTTTCAGGCGTTGGCGCCATCGTACGGGCGAGAGTGGCCGCCAGGACAGTTCCACCGAGCGCGACAGCCGCGCTCTGCCCGGTTGATAGATCGAAGTTTGTGGCTTTCATAAAGATACTCCCATCACGGTTTTATTCCGGAGGGGGATAAAGCAAATATCAAGCCATGAGGCCTCTGGGGTCAGGATACTTTTTGCAGATGGGGAGCTTCGACCACTGCGATCGCGCAGGGCACGCGGATGACGAATTTGGTGCCGACGTGATCCAGCGAGCCATACGTGAGGGTGCCCCCCAGATCCGAGACGCGGCTGCGCACGGCGGCAAGGCCTACGCCACGGCCACTGGTCATGGTCGCTTTCTGCGCCGTCGAGAGTCCGTCGTGGAAAATGAGTTCATAAGGTTCGTTCGGGTCAAAGGCTATCCCGCGGGATTTGGCCTTGGCGACCAGCCTCTCGACATCGATGCCGGCGCCATAATCTTCCAGCGTGATCTCCACGTGATCGTCGACGATGCGGGCATTCAGATCGATGCGGATCGGCTTTTTCACCAGCTGATGGCCGAAGGGCAGGATAAAGCCGTGATCGAGGCTGTTATTGAAAAGATGCAAAAGGATCTCGCGCAGATCGCTGACGACCTCGATATTCCAGTTCATCACGTGATCGTTGCAGCTGATCGCTTCGATCGGATAATTCTGGCTACGGATCGCATCCAAGCGTTCAGGCAGGACCTGGGCCAGGAACTGCATCAGGTTCCAGTTATGCAGATCGGTGACGTGCATGCCGAAGACCTGATCATAGACCTGCATGTATTCGCTGAAGCATCCCTCCATTTCCTTGAATTTCGGAATGAAGTTTTCGAGCTTCTGCTGGATATTATGGGCGGGCTCGACGATGACGCCCTCGCATTCATGAATGATCGCCGACAGCTGATCGAATTTCAAGGAGCGGCTCAGCCCCTTCATGGTATGCAGCATGCGGAAGACCAGCGTGTCGTTGAAATGACCCTGGATTTCATCTTTGATATGGCTGATATCCTTCTGCACTTCGGCGAAGTAGCCATCCAGGATGTTCTTGTCGATCGACACCATGCGGGTGAGGATCTGGATGAAACGCTTCTTCTGGACCTCTTCCTCTTCCAAGCGCCTTTGCAGGGCGCGGCGTTCGGTCACGTCCTTGGCCACGACCATGACCTGGTCCACATGATCGTCGGCGTTGGCCAGCGGTTTCCATTCCAGCTCGATATTGCGCGGGCCGGTCGGATAGAGCTTCACGATCTCATGGGGCAGATGATGGGTGTTGGCATCCCAAAGGAAGGCCTCGACATCCACGCTCGATTTCAAAGATTCGATGACGGTATTCTGCTTATCCAGGCTCATTTCGGTATTGTTGAAAAGCAGATCGTTGATGGTCAGATGAGACATGTCCGACTTTTTAATGCGGAAGATGTCCAGAAGGTGCTGGGAGTATTCATCGCCGATATGGAAGTGCTCGTCGAAGGTGAAGATACCCTGCTCGATGTTGACAAGGATGTCATCAACCTTCCTCTGCCGCTCGGTCAAGGAGCGCAGGGCCTTATGGAGTTCCGCTGTCCGGGCTTCCACCATATCCTTCAGGTTATTCTGATAATCAATGTTCTGCAGCGAAAGAGCCAGCGACTGCATCATGGTTTCCAGAAAATGGATATCCTCGGGCGGCAGCGGCGTATTCTCGTCCAGGACTCCGATGCAGAACACACCGAAGCGCTGGCCTTTCCAGATGACGGGAACGATGATTTCCCGCTGATTTCGCACGCATTCGCGCGCATCGAGCCATTCCATTTCCCAGCTGGCGTGATCGCCTTGATCTTCACTCAAGACCAGGCGCCGGACGTCGCCGGTCCTTTCATCCTGCTCCAAAAACCAGACATGCCGGGTTTCAAGATTGCTCAGTTCCTTCTGGATATGATGACTGGCGGCCTGCAGCGCATGGGTCTTTTCCAAGTGCTCGGACATCTGCTTGGTGGCGTTCAGGACGGCTTCCAGGCGATTTTTGAGGACCTGGATTTTGCGGAGGCCTTCGATGATGTGATTGGACTGTTCAAGTTCCTTCTTTTTCATCACGTTGATGCGGTCGGCGAGACCAAGGGACAGAAGGATGGCTTCCAAGGCGGAACCGATCTGACTGCCATAAGAGCCGATGACCATCGGCAGGGACAGAAGCCCCATGACCGAAAGCGAGCTTAACGCGATGAAAGTCAGGAACACCGACCAGGCGATGATATAGAAGACCGCCTGCCGGTTCTTTTTCATGGTCATGTAGACAGCAATACCGAAGGCATAGAAAGAGCTGAAAGCGCCGCAGGAAAAGCCGATTTTATAGGCGAGCCCAAGGGGCAGGGCCATATTCAAAAAGCCAAAGGTCGCTGTGGTATACATCACCACGCGATTGATGCGGGCGAGTCGCGGCGCGTTTCGATCCAGATCGACGAAGAGATGCAAAAAGCCTGTGCTGAAAGCGCCTACAAAGCCGCCGCTGACGGGCCAGCATCTTTGAATCATCCACTGGCTGTCGCCCCAGAAATACATGGCGCCGACGCCGGTCCAGGACAGATAGAAGAAAATGCTGGAGGTCAGAAAACCAACATAGGCAAGGTATGCGCGACTTCGCGTCGAGGCGAAGATGAAGGCGTTGTAGAGAAGGATCGCAAGGATGCAGCCAAAGTATACGCCGAACGCAGGTCCATCATCAGACGCATGCTCACGCAGCGTGTCGGCCTCCCAGATCTGCAGTGGCAGCGTCACGGTGCTGCTGGATTTCACCCGCAGAAAATAGGTCTTCGTTTCCCCGGCCGCGATCGTCGTCGGGAAGGCGAAGTTGCGATATTTGAGCCAGCGCTCTTCAAACGGGCGCATATCCCCGGACAGGGTTTCCTCGAAACCGTCCGCGCCGGCATCATAGAAGGAGATTTCATCGAGCAGGGGATAATCAATCTTCAAGGCCACCGTCCGGTCCTGCTCCGATGGGTTCTGGACGGCAAAACGGAGCCAGATGGTCGAGGCCGTGTAGCTGAAAGCCAGAGAACGCTTGGGATTAAGCTTGAATCGCTTGAACTGGGGTTTGCTGACCTGAGCCAGCGTGCGCTTACTGAATTTATCCTCGTAGTAATAAATATAGGGCGCCAGATCCGAACCCTGTTCATGTTCAGACAGCGTATAGACCCGGATTTCATCCTGCGCCTGCGCCAGCGCGGGGCGCGTCAGGACGAGGAAGAGGGTCTGAAGGATGATGAACCAGCTGAATCGCAACAAAATGCACCCTTTGCCAAAAATCATAGGACCCCTCTTTTTCGGTTTTCAGCTGCGTTCATGAAGGGGGGCGACTCAAACTTTTTTTTCCGCCAATCAAATCGGATGCCTTGCCAGGATTCTGACCCAGAAGTAAGAGGTGAAATGCAACTCTGGTGTATACCGGTAATCACCTTTATGAGTCACCGGAAATCCGCAGTTAAAAAAATTGATCCTGAACACGGCCCGGCCGATAGAAGACCTGCGCATATATCTTTTTGAGAATAGAATGACGAGGCTGTTGAAAACTCTGCAGGTAATTGGGTTCTGGCTTTTGCTGGTGACTCAGGCTCTTGCCTCGTCTTTTGAAGTCAAAGAAGGCGCCGATTGGGACGGCGAGGCGATCGGATCCCATGTGGAATATCGCGTTATACCCCGCCATCCGCGGAGTTTTACAGAGATTCAGGATCTTTTGGAACAAGGCCCGAATATCCTCTCGAACGAAGCTGTCTTGAACTACGGGATGACGCGCGACACCATCATCGGTCGGTTTTCGATCACAAGCGACCGTGATCGCGAAGTCGTCATGCACATCGACTATTTCTTTCTCAGTCACTTCAATCTCTATATCCGAACGCCGGATGGCTGGAAGGAAAAAGAAGTGGGCCTGAAGGCCCCCTATTCCCGAAGGGATTTGAAGACCCGCAGCTATACCATCCTCGTCCCGCTCAAAGCTGGACTCAACGAATTCTATTTCAGCGGCTTCGGCAACACGAGCGTTCAGATGCCGATCCGCATCTGGTCGCCTGCCCGTTTCTATCGCCATGAAAGCTCGGTGCGAAGCTTTGTGGATGTTATCCTGGGCGGGCTCTTCATCATCCTCGTCTATAACCTTTTCATCTATATCAGTCTGCGCGAGCCCATCTTCCTCGTTTACACCTGGTTCATCGCCGCCCATCTTTTCTATCAGATCTTCGCTCTCGGCCTGCTGCCGGAACTCAGCTATGAATGGTTCGGCATGAATCTGACGGTGGATTATCTGGGGTCCATCTGCGTCTGTGTCGTCGTGCTGGCCACCATGATCTTCATTCCCCAGTTCCTGGATATACCGCGCGCCTCGCCTCTGGCGACCTGGGTGCGGGGCGTGGGCTGGGCCTGTGTCCCCACCATAATCCTGGCCCCGGTCCTGACCTATGCATCCACCTATGCCTGCATCCTGATCGCAACGGCCGCGATCTTCGTCTGTCTCTATGCGGGCCTCGTTGAGATTCGCAAAGATCATGCGAAGACCTATGTGAAGATCTACATGGTGGCCTGGATCATCTATATGCTGGGCGCCAGCAGCCAGATCGCCAATTTCATGGATCTACTGCCGCTGAATCTTTTCACCAAGTACAGCCAGGTGACGTTCCTGAGTCTGAAAATCTGCCTCCTGTCCCTGGCGCAGGCCAATAAGCTGAAGGACTTCAAGACCCGCATGCATGCCGAGCAGAAAGCCAAGGCGCATAGCTACGATCAGCTGACCAAGGTGTTCTATCCGCATCAGCTGGGGATGATCAAATCCGGTTTTCAGCTGGAGGAGACCATGCCCACTCATGATGGCGAAGCGTGCGTGATCAGCTTCGACATCATTTCCAGCTCGACCATTCAGCATGAGAAGGCCAAGGATTTTTTCCATCGCGTGTTCCAACGCTGCAACGAGATCATGATGGAAGGTTATGATGGACGCGAGCTGCAGGCCGGCGCCTACCGCATCAAAGAGCTGGGCGACGGCTTTCTTTGCAGCGTGGGATATCCTTTCCGATCCACACATAGCTCGATGGCCCAGGGCGCCTATGAACTGGCTTTGAAATTCCATGCGGCCTTCCAGGAGGAGGTGCGGCTCTTCAATTACGGCGAGCCTATCCACTGCGGCATCGGGATTGCCATGGATTCGATCGCCGGTTTTTATCCCGCTACCGGCGTGCGGGAGTATGACCTTTACGGTCGCGCCATCATCCTTGCGACCCGCTATGAGGCCATGCGCAAAGTCCTTCTGCGGCATAGCGCGCGGCAGAGCATCCTCAGCATCCAGGAACGCGTGTTTCGGCATCTGCACGACAGCACCCAGGCCTCGCTCGAAATCTTTGATCTGAAAGCGCACCATGAGGTTGTGCGCGATGATCCGGATGCTCGCAAAGTCTATTTCCAAATCCTCGCGCACGAGGAAACGCCCGAGGCGCTGCGCCAGGGAGCGTGAAGTTCCGCAGACAGCGCTGAATCCCCCGCAAACCCAGGTCCCCTTGGCATCCAAAACCCCGATTTGTTTGCCATAATGGCTTTGGCCGCAAGCTTGCAATCCTTTCCTCATGGCTTCGCATAGAGACGCATGAAGGGAGGTTCCATGACAGCGCGGGTTCTGGAAAATGCTCTGGTCACCTCGGCGACCGCAGCTTTGAAATCAAACTGCAAAAACTGTGAGCGGCGGCATCTGTGTCAAAGAATTTCCCTGGTCGTCGATGACCTGAAACTCCAGCAGATTCATGTCTGGGACATCGAGCACCGCCTGCGCTACAAGGCGCTGATGAAAGAGCTGGCCCATCTGGGTTTCGACTTCCCCGACGGCCTGCACCGCTGCGATGTCAGTCAGATGAATCGCCCGGAAATCCTGGCTATCCTGCGCGAAGCCCAGGAGCTTTTGCTCGAAGTCATCAGCGCTCCTTAGAGCCGCTTGGTCGTTCACAAAAATCAGCGGCTTTTCCCTTGCGCCGAATGCAATCCGCGGCGCAGCTCCGGGACCATCCCTACAGAATTCTTCGGCTTTTCCGATGAAACACCAGGCGGACCTTCACAATGAGGCAGCTATGGCGTTTACCTCCAGTCTGAAATCGAAACTTCTGATTCTTGGCTTCACCGTTTTCGCGGGCCTTTTGGCTGTCGAGGCTTATGTGATCCGGGAATTCCGCAGCAATATGCTCGATGGCCGCTTCACCAAAACGAAACATCTGGTGGAAGCCCAGGCCTCGATGATTCAGCATCTCATCGATGCCGCCGCTCAGAAAACCATATCCGATGACGAAGCTCGCGCCCGCGCGCTGGACATCGTCCAAGGCTCGCGCTTTGATCAGGATAATTATTTCTGGATACACGATCTGGATGCGCGCATGGTGAGCCATCCGATAAAGCCGGACCTGAACGGCAAGGATATTTCCGAGATGAAAGATCCCACCGGCAAGCGTTTCTTTTTAGCCATGAATGATATCGTCCGCGCCGAGGGCGAAGGCTTTGTGGAATACCACTGGCCCGCTCCCAAACAAGCCGATGGCGCCGCCGTCCCCAAGGTGTCCTTTGTGAAGCTCATTCCCAAGTGGAACTGGGTGATCGGCGCCGGCGTTTATCTGGATGACGTCAACCAAACCTTTTATTCCGTTCTGTGGCGCATGATCGCGATCTCGGTCGCGCTTTTTTCCGTCGTCGCGATCTTTGTGCTGAGCGTCTCTTTCCGTCTGGTTCGTGAAGTGAATCAGTCCGTGGAGATCGTGACCCGCAGCAGCCATTCCGTGCGCCACGCGGGAAGCACTCTGAATGAGACCAGCTCGCTCCTGGCCAATATCACGACGGAAAACGCCGCCGCCCTGGAAGAAACCGCAGCCACCACCGAATCGGTGTCCCGCATGATCAAGGAAAATTCCGAGCGTTCGCTGAAAGCCCGAAGTCTCGCTGATGAATCCCTGCAAACCGCACGCGCGGGCTTTCAGGATGTCGAGCAGATGCAAGGCGCCATGCAGAGCATCGTCGCGTCCAGCAAACGCGCCGAGGAAATCATCCAGATGATCGACGAGATCGCTTTTCAAACCAATCTTCTGGCATTGAATGCCGCGATCGAAGCAGCGCGCGCCGGTGAACACGGCAAAGGCTTCGCGGTCGTGGCCGAAGCGGTTCGTTCGCTGGCCCAGCGCAGTTCGTCGGCCTCGAAGGAAATCACCGGAATCATCCGCAGCAACAGCAATTCGACCCGCAATGGGGCTCGCCTTGCGGACGAAATGAGCCTTCATCTGAAAAGCATCGTGGGCGTGACCGAATCCGCCACCGCTCTGATGTCCGAAATTTCGGAAGCCTCGCAGGAACAGACCCGTGCCATGGCCCAGGTGGTCCTGGCCCTCACGCAGATTGATCAGGCCACTCAAAAAGCAGCCTCCACGTCGATGGAAACGAGTGAATCCAGCACCGACCTCGTCGAGCAGTCGGGCCAGCTGGATGCTGCTGTGCTGCGCCTGATGCGTGTGGTCCAAGGCCAGGACGCAGCCGCAAGCGAAAACCACGATGTCTCACGGGCTGCCTAAACCTGAGCCTTCCACTTATCCTGGTTGACAGACTGCTCCTTTTCTCTTATCCAAGGACTCCGATAGGCGAGTCCATCGTACTATGAGGGTTAGACTGTCGCGGTTCCGGCAACGGAGTCGAGGAAAGTCCGGACATCACAGGGCAGAATGCTGGCTAACGGCCAGGCGGGGAAACCCGACGGCAAGTGCAACAGAGAGTAAACCGCCTGCCTGACCGCAAGGTGAGGCCGGTAAGGGTGAAACGGTGAGGTAAGAGCTCACCAGCAGTCCTGGTGACAGGCTGGCTAGGTAAACCCCATTCGATGCAAGGCCAAACAAAGGGGTTCAGCTGGGATGACGAAAGTTTTCGCAGCTGAACAAGATCGGCCCGATTGAGCCCTTGGGTAGGCCGCCCGAGGCTGACGGTAACGTCAGTCCCAGATTAATGACAGTCAACGTCCCTCGGGACGTGACAGAATCCGGCTTATAATAGCCCCCTAAGGTGCAGTGGACTCGCCTCCCGGACTTCAAAGGAACCCTTTTTCATGCCCATCAAGAACGTCAATCCCTTTCAGGATCCCCTGGAACATATGCGCCCCGAGGTCAACCGTTACATGGCCCTTCTGAAGGAAGGCCTGGAATCCGGTGATCTGCCCCTGCTCTATGGCCCCGCCATGGAGCGTCTGCCGGGACAGTGGCGCCCGCACCTGGCCGAGCACATGGGTGAAACTCCCAGGGAGCTGATTCTGGAGATCGGCAGTCACTTTGGTGAAGTGATTCTGAAGATGGCGGCGGACCACCCGGATACCGCATTTATTGGCATGGATATTACCTTCAAACGCGTCGTCAAGCTTGCGCAGAAAGCGCAGAGCCTGGCGCATAAAAATCTGCTGAGCGTTCTGTGCAACGCCAAAGCCCTGGATCAGGTCTTTGCGGATGGCGAACTGGACGGAATCTTTATTTTTTTCCCGGATCCTTGGGTCCAGAAAAAACGCCAGATGAAGAACCGCCTCGTGAACAAAGCTTTCGTGGAGACCCTCCACAGGAAACTGAAGCCGGGTGGGTTCTTCTGGTTCAAAACCGACTGCGAACCTTACTATGCTGATGTTTGCGACAGTTTCCAGGACCGTCTCTGGACTGCGAACGAAACGCGTCATGGATTACCATCCGAAATTTATACCAGTCGTTTTGAAAGACTCTTTCATGAGCAGGGTTTACCTCGCCATGAATTTTGCTGGATCGCCAAAGAGTCGATTCGGACTGATCTGTAAGTTTTCCCCCATCAAGACTCGCCCCCAAGCTGCCGAATCGTATGAAGTCCACACAGGAGATTCGGCGGGATGAGCGAAAAACCCTATCAAAAACCAGAAGATGGCGTCATCCTTGCTTTCAAGGATCATGCGGCCCAGCCACCAGCGGGCTCTGCAGCGCCCGAGTGGGCCGGAACGGATCTCGCCAGATTCGCGCAAGATGTGGTAGCTTTGAATTCACGGGGCCAGGATACCCACAGGGGTCCACGCTGCCAGGTTGCCCCTCTGGAAAGTATGCAGAGAGGGCTGAAGATCAAAAAGAAGCCCGCAGACGAAGCTGAGCCCGAAGGGCCCGTGAATTTAAGTCGTTTTCGCAAGGAGTAGGAAAAAGCTTTGGAATCAGACAGTGGTCCCTCATTCATCGTCGAGACGCCCCTGCACACATTTCAGATTCAGGCCGAGACCATCGAACGCCTGACGCGTGCCATTTGCGCCGGACTCGGCTTGCCTGATTATGAAGTGTCCTGGGATTTTATAGATCAGGACGAAATGAGATCTTTGAATCAGCAGTATCGCGACAAGGATCGCTCGACCGACGTCCTTTCATTTCCGCAGGAGGAATGGGACGAGCCGCTGCATTTCACGGCTCCTTCGTGGCCCTTGCCGGACAATGCGGATAATGAGGATGAACCCCCACAGATGCTGGGTGATGTCATCATCAGTCCCGAGGATGCTCTGGCCAATGCGGAAAGCATAGGTCACAGTCTGGATCGTGAAACCGCCTTCCTTCTGGTTCATGGCATTCTGCATCTTTGCGGGCATGATCATATGGAAGCAGAAGAAGAACAACGTATGATAGCCGAACAGCAGGCGATCATGGCTTTCCTCGAACGTGCCGAGCAAAGTCCCCTTTGGGCGGGATGCTGCGAGGTCAGAGGCTGAGCTATGGAATTTGGCTTATCCTATGATCTGATGGAAATGCTGGTGATCGGTCTTGCGATCATCGGTGCGGCGATCTTTTCCGCGGCCGAGACGGCGATCACTTCGCTCGGCGCCCATAAAATGCGGCATATGGTTTCGAATAAAAAGGCTCAGACCTCGCATTCCCTGCGGCTCTGGCTCTCGCAACCATCACGGGTTCTGACCACCATCCTCATCTTCAATAACTTTTGTAAAGTCCTGGCCTCCGTGGTCGCCACCGACCTTGCCATGCGCTTTTTCGGGGATCAGGCCATCAGCATCGCCATCGGCGTTGTGACCCTGCTTTTCCTGGTCTTTGGCGAGATCATCCCAAAATCCTTTGCGCGCGCGAACTCCGAGCAGGTCGCCCGCATCTCGATGAAGGTGATGTACGTCCTCTATCGGCTTTTCTTTCCCTTGGTCTGGCTTTTTTCCGAGCTGGCGAACTTTGTGATCCGAAAGCTCGGCAGCGATCAGACGCTGCAGCCGGCGATCACGGAAGAGGAATTGGAATTCCTTTTGGAAGTCGGCGAGAAGTCGGGCGTCATCGAAGACATGAAGAAGGATATGATCAACGGTGTCTTCGAGTTCGATGAAACCAAGGTCCGCGAGGTCATGACCCCGCGTACCGATATCTTTGCCCTTGAGAAAAACGACAGCATCGACCAGGCCGTGCGCATGATCATTCAATCGGGTCATTCGCGTCTTCCCGTTTATGATGAGCAGATTGATAACGTGATGGGGATCGTCTTCGCCAAGGATCTTCTGCGTTATCTGTCCGATCCCAAACGCGGGAAGAATAACAGCCAGCAGCCCGTGCCGCTGACGGCCGTCATGCGCGAGCCGCAGTTCGTGCCGGAGAGCAAGCCTTTGATGGAAGTCTTCAAGGAATTGAAGCAGTCCAAGAACCATATGGCCATCATCATCGACGAATACGGCGGGACCGCGGGTCTTGTCACGATGGAGGATATCCTGGAAGAAATCGTCGGGGATATTCAGGATGAATTCGATGCCGAGGAAGCGGCCATCCTGCAGATCGAAGAGGATGTCTATGATGTGGCAGGTTATGTCAACATCACTGAATTCATGGATTTCTTCGAACTGAATGAGTCCTTTGCCAAGGACGTGGAAGGCGAAGTCGATACCATGGCGGGTTGGATGACCCAGCTCCTGGGTCATCTGCCGGAAGTCGGACAGACCGTCACGCACGGGGATTTGACGTTTGAAGTGACCGAAGTGGATCGCCACCGCATCGAACGCCTGCGGGTGATCCGCCATCGGCAGCCGACTGCGGTATCCGCGGCGGAATCGGGGAGCTAGGGCCGCTCGGACCCACCGTCATCTCATGTGCGCGAGCGAACCTGGGGAGCCAGGACCCACCGTCATCTCATTTGCGCAAGCGAACCCGGGTCTCCGTCAGCCTCTTGAGCGCTTCGTTCATTCGCCGATGAAAGCTAAAGCTCCGCTGCGCCTCGCGCGTCAGGGCATCCACGGCCCAGCGGTAGCGCTCCAATTCCCGGCATACTAAAACCAGATCCGCGCCGGCAGCCACCGAGGCTATCACCGCCGCGGTCCAGCTTTCGCGGTCCTGGGCGATGGCCTTCATGTTCATATCATCCGTAACGATTAAACCCTTGTATTTAAGCCGATCACGCAGAAAACCCTGCATGGTTTTCGCCGAAAGACTCGAAGGATGATCCGGGTCCAGGGCGGGATAAACCGCGTGGGACACCATCACCATCGGGCATTCGTTCATCAAAGCCAGAAACGGCACGAGTTCACGGGCGTAAAGGGTCTCCATGTCGGCATTAATCACTGTGCCGTGCTCATGCGTATCCGCACCGGCATCACCCTGCCCGGGAAAATGCTTCAGACAGCCCAAAACGCCCGCGGCCTGGAGCCCATGCATGTATGCAAACGCACGCTGCGTCACCGACTCACTCGTAAGGCCGAAGCAGCGGTCGCCGATCGCGACGTTGCCTTCGTTGGTCAGAACATCCACGCACGGTGCGAAGTTCACATTCAGGCCCAGACCCAAAAGTGAAGACCCGACGATGTAACCGTGATTTTCAATCGACAGAAGAGCGTCCGTATCCACGCGTCCTTCAGCAAGGAGCATGGCCGGCCCGCCATCAGGAAAAGGCTGTTTCAAGCGAGCCACCCGCCCCCCTTCCTGGTCGATCGCCAGTATCATGGGCGGCGAATTCGCCGGAATCAGGGACTGAAGGTTCGTGCAAAGGCGTCTGACCCTTGCAAATTCAGGCGAAATATTACGGCGGAAGAGTGTGAATCCTGCAGGCGGAAGTCTTTCGAAGCACTTCTGCTCTTCAGCGGAAAGCGAAGTGCCTTCGAGCGCAGCCAGGATAACTGCGCTGGCCTGATCTGGGGACATTATTTTTACTCGTCAATGATTTGGAGGATGTAACGTCTGTTCAGCTTGGCCGCAGCACAATTCAGGATAGTCCGGATCGCGTCCGCTGTCCGTCCCTGACGGCCAATGACCTTGCCGATATCCTCTTTGGCGACCTTGAGTTCAATGATATTGGTCTGGTTTCCCGTGATCTCGCTGATTTCGATACGATCGACCTCATCCACCAGAGCTTTCGCCACGTACTCCACAAGAGCCTTCATAGAACCATCATCGTGCTGAGCAGCCATATCAATCTTCCGTGTGAATCAGTTACCGCAAATCACAAGGCCTTAAACCTCTCCTATCTTCAATCTTACAGAAAGTTCCAGTTGAAGAAAAGAAGGCAATCTGAGGCCCACCCCATTTTTTCCGAGTAGGGACGAACACCGATCAAGGCCCTTTCCCACGCGCTTTGAGTTCGCCCAGAATTGTGAATAAAATCAGACATATATCCCGTTCTTGATTTTCTCGACTATGATTTTTTCTGGCATGGTGGGATCACGTGGATCGACGGTGAAAAACGCCTGCTGTTCGCAGCGACGCTTGTTTTCAAGCAGCCAACGCAGAATATCGGCAAGGCCCTTGTTGCGTTTGTCACGGAAGAAAGGATCGTTCGCCAGGGCGTCTTTAGCCTTCTTCAGGGCTCGGACTTCCTGCGCATCGTTCTCTTTTACGGGGTAGTCGTTCAAATCGTATTTCTTGATATCCTCGGGCAAAACGCCCAAAAATCTGACTTCCGGCGCGGAATAATCCGAGTTTCGAATCAGCGATGCGGCGGATCCGGCCTTCAAAGTCCGGTAGATATTCTGCATCGTATAGGCGTCAAGGTCGCCGAAGAAATAGAGGGGAACCTGCAGCTGATCCTGAATCCGTTTCAGCCAGCCCCGCACCGCGTTCGACGGAACGCCTTGGGCACCGACCAGGATGCAGTTATGACGTTTGGTGTAACCATTGGCCACCAAAGTGTTCGCCGTACCCTCCGATTCGACGATCAGGCAGTAGTCGATTTTTTTCCGCGCCTTCAGCTGCAGATTCTGCGGCCGGTTTTTCGGCTGAAATGGCGAGGTACCGAGCTGGGAAAGGTCGATGACCGCACGGCCGCCATCCGAAAGGGTTTCCTCGACCACCAGCTGCTGCGAGTAGGTTTGACCCCCACGGTCGTTGGCGTAGCAGTTGAGTTCCTCGCGATAGCATTCGAGGATCTCGCAGATGAAGTCGATGATGGAATCGGATTCGTCCTGATCCGCGAAGTCGATGGGTTTCATGAAGGCGTTGTGCTTCACTTCACCTTTGGAAATATAGTAAAGCTCACGCTTGGTGTTGACCGCGCCGGTCGAGATGTTGCGCAGGAGGATCTCCAGCATGAAGACCGCGCGCGACATTTTCTTCACCGAAGCCACATTGAGTTCGGTCTTGATTTTCTTCTTACCAGGCGTCAGGAAACCCACTTTGAAATCATAGAGGGCGTTGTCCAGACTGCACTTGGTGGCTTCGATCACCGGCCGTTTGGCTTTTTCCAGATCCTTCAGCAGTCTCTCGCACAGCTCAATCGACAAGTCAGGTATATCGTGCTGTAGAACCTTGCCGCGCATCATCCACTCCTTTGATTACTTTTTCTTGCCTTTGCTGGGAACTTTCTTCAAAGCCTTAGGTTTGGCCTTCTTCGCCGCGGGCTTAGCCGCGGATTTACCCGCGGATTTTTTCGCCGCAGGCTTCGCCGCCGCAGGTTTTGCCGGGGCCTTGGCCGCTGGCTTTGCCGTCTTTTTACCCGTGCCTTTGTCGGCCTTCGCCTTGGCCTTGCCTTGAGGCTGCGGTTCAGCCGCGATGGCTTTGGCGGTTCCTCGGGCGGCTTCCGCCTTGTTCTTCGCGACGGCCTTGGCCTTGGACTTGGACTTCTTGCCGGAAGCCGCTTTTTCTTCGACCTCTTCGGACAGCTCATCCGTATCTATTTCATCGACCGCATCACGCGATTTCTTGCGTTTGCCGCCGCGCTTTCTATCATCGGTCGGAGGGCTTTCATCCTCGTCCTCATCATCCTGGTCCAGGTCGGATTTTTCACCCTTGGCCAGAGTCAGTTCATAGGCGGCGCCCAGACGCTTCTTTTTACGCTTGATCGCCACTTCGAGCTGGGCTTCGGCCTCTTCAAGCTCTTTCGCAGCCTCCTGCGTATCGCGGCCCAGAATCTTCAGAAGTCCCTTGTGCGCGGCCGAGCGACGGTCCTCGTTGGACTGGGTCATGCGTACAAGGCCATCGACCAGGATCGGCGCGAACTGCTCGATATGAGCCATCTTGCTTTCCAAGAGGGCTTCCTTGTGCTCGCGCCTGAGGTGACGGGACAGTCTTTGCCCGCCTTGCATCAGGGCGCGGCGGATCTCTTCGACCAATTCGTCCGACGCATCGATGGTTTCCTTCGAGGCGTTTTTGAATTTGATGAAGGGCGAGACCACGGATACCGCTATAATGTATGGTCCCTGCGGCAGCGCCCCGCGCGCCTGCTTCATGCCGTAAACTTTCCAGTTCACCGACGTGATGGCTTTGACAATCGCGCAGCCGGCCTTATCGAACTGGAGCGGCACGCGGTTGGCAAAGCGTAGAACCTGGCAGGCTTCGTCATCCTCGCCCTCGGCCTTGCTCCCACGTTCTTCCAAACGGGCGATGGCCACTTCCACCTGGATGGGTTTGAAGTCGCAGATCGCCGGACGGCGCGAGACGACCGAGAAATAATCAACCTCACCAAGGCGCAGGATGCTCTTGGCCAGGCCCGCTTCGCCGATCGCCAGCACGGAGTTGGTGGACGGCGGCAGGAGCGAGGCATTCTGAATCGCGGAAAAGAGCGCCTTGCGCTGCTCTTCATTCAAGTCGGACAACGGGTTATCCAGCATTTTCTTCTGAATGCCGTGATTCGCCACCATATCCTGCATCACCTGGTCGGTCACGCGCGAGAAGGCGGTCAAAAGCCACTCGCGCACCGAAATCTTGCCAAAGAGCTTGCCGTGCGCCAGGAACTCGCCGAGTTTCATGGTGTGCGGATGAGGGGCCGTGGCTTCAGGAATATGCGGGACCTTGGTGGCCACGCGCTCGATGTGCACCTCGTCATCATCCATCAGCTTATAGTGAAGCTCAAGATGCGGGTTCACCAGAACGTTGCTCTTCAGGAAAGCCATGATACCGGCTTCACCGTTCATCTGCACCCGGCCGTCGATCAGGAACTCGACGCTGGTGCCGTGCGGACGATCCCAGTCGATTTCCTGCTTATCCTTGAACACGCCCTTGTTGTTCTTCAAATCGATTTCGATGACGCAGGACGTGGCCTTCTTCTGCCCCTTGCAGCGGGTGACGACCTTCACACCCTGGGCGGCCGTTTGCATGGCCCAGGTCGTGGCCGCGGAAATACCGATCCCCTGCTGGCCGCGGGTGCAACGTCCGCGACCGAACTTGGAGGAGGCCAGGTATTCACCGAAGACCATCGGCAGTTCCTTGACGGGAATGCCCGGTCCGTTGTCTTCGACGCGAATCAACACAAGATCGGTGTTCTTGGTCGCGCCTTTGCCCTTCCGTTCGATAAGAACGCGAATCGTGGGCAGGATATTGTGTTCCTCGCAAGCATCCAAAGAGTTATCGAACGCTTCTTTCAGCGTCGTCAGAACCGCCTTGGTGGGCGAGGAGAAGCCGACCTGCTGCAGATTCTTGGCAAAGTACTCAGCGGTACTGCTGGTCTTGATCTGTGCTGGTTCCTTGATCTTGCCGACTGCCATCCCTTCCCCCTGCGTTTCAAATTGAGGCCTGCTGCAGCCTCAATTCAATGGCCCACCTTAAACTATACAAAATACACAGGTTTCTGTCCCTACCCCGCGCGAAACGCCCTTGAGTTAAAGACTTTTTCCAGTTTTATTCATAACCCGACCAAAATCCAGGGCTCAGAATCCTGTGCAAAAAACCGAAAACTCCTACTGAGCATGCAAGCTTTGAAGGCCGTAAGGAGCTTTCATGAAAGAATCAAAATTCATCGTACTCTTCGTCGACGATCAGCCCAGTGCGATCGAGCCCCTTACGGATTATACCCAGAGCCTGGGCTACGAAGCTATATGCGTCACCGATCCCACCGACGCCATGGAATTCATTCGATCTGAATATAATAATATTATCGTTGTTGTGTCGGATTTTGAAATGGGAGACATCAATGGGCTTCAATTTCGCGCCTTGATGCTGCCCCGTTACCAGGACATCCCCTTCATCATCTATTCGGGCTTCATTGATGAAGCCATGCTCCGCCACGGCCTTGCGACCAAGGTCAGCGCTTTCGTCGACAAGCCTTATGATCTGGACCAGTTCGAGCGCATGCTGAACCAGGGCATGAGCGAGCGGCAGCAGAATCTTCTGGAGAAAAGATCTCTTCGCAGAACGTTCATCGAAGAGGCCTTTGACCTGCTCGAGGAATTCGAATCCCTGGTTTTGGGCCTGGAAAGTCGCAGTCAAGATTCCGATTCCATTCTCAATATCTTCCGCATTGTCCATACCATCAAAGGCGGCTCCGGTGTTCTGGACTGGCCCGAGTTCACTCGTTTCCTACATATTTATGAGGATCTGCTGACGAAACTGAAGGGTCAGCACCTCACCATTACGCCCAGCATCGCCTCAAAACTACTGAAAGGCTATGATTTTCTTTCCAAAGCCCTGAAGGGCCTGGAAGCGAATCGCTATATTCCCATCCAGCCCGAGGAGTGGACGCAGGAGTTCAACCTGTCCGGGATCGAGCTTTCCGGCCTTCACAAGGATCACGATCGTCGGGACGAGATTCACAAGGTCGCCGTCGAAGGTGACGAGTCCATCCGCATGCCGACCCGCATCCTGGATGAGTTCATGGAACTGTCCGGCGAAATCACGGTGATCCGGAACAGCGTCAATAAACTGGTTCGTTCGCTGCAGAATGAAGTGCCTGGCAACAAGGATGTCTCGCTGCTCGCCGAGTACCTTGAGGAGATGCATAAGATCAACAGCTCGATGCAGAGCAAGATCACCGAGCTGCGCAAAGTCTCGCTGCAATCCATCGTCAAAGGTTACCACAGGACCGTGCGTGATCTATCCATCAGTCTGCAAAAGGACATGGAGCTGCGGGTCGTCGAGGACAACCTTAGGATCGACACCAAGCTCGCCAACGTGCTGAAGCATTCGCTCATCCATCTTTTGCGGAATTCCGCGGATCATGGCCTGGAAGGTCCGGGGGAACGCCTGAGCAACGGCAAGGCTGAACGCGGTGTGATCACCCTTCAGGCGGTCGAGCTCGCCGAGGAGATCGTCATCACCATCGCCGACGACGGCCGCGGTATTCGCACGGACATGGTCGCCGCTCGCGCTTTGGAACGCGGACTCTTCACCCAGTCCGAATTGGATCGCATGAGCGACAAGCAGATCTTCAGGATTATCTTCGAAGCCGGATTCAGCACCGCCGCTGTCGTCACGGATGTCAGCGGACGCGGGGTCGGCATGGATATGGTCAAGACTTCGATTGAATCCGTCGGCGGCCGGGTCGATGTCGATTCGATTCGCGGCAAGGGCACCACCTTCACGCTGCGACTGCCCATTCCCAAGTCAGTTCTTATCATTCATTCGCTGCGCGTCAGGGCCGGCGGCCAGCAGTTCAGCATCCCTCAGGATCACATCGTCCGGCTTGTCAGGCTCGATGCGCAAAAGCGCAAGGAGCGGATCAAGAGCATGGGCGATGTGGAGTTTTTGCATCAGGGCGATGATCTTTATCAGCTGATCGATCTGAATGCCCTCATTCAGAACAAGAAAGCCTCTCATCAGGAAACGGATCAGGAATGGAGTATCGTCCTGGTTCGCACGGAAGGCCTCATCTATGGAATTTTAGTCGATGCGATCGAGGATGCGGAGGAAGTCGTTGTGAAACGGCTCGCTCCTCAGGTTCGCTCGGAAATCTTCATGGGGTCCACCTTCCTCGATAATGGCCAGGTGGGTTTGATTATCGACACCCAAGGGGTCGCCGACAAACTGGGCCTCAGCCATGATGAAGACAAGGCGACCGAAGCGAGCGCGGCTTCGATCGAAGCCCCACGCACGGATTATATCGTTTTCCAGCTGGGCGTCTCGGGGCGCTATGCCCTGCCGCTGGCGGATGTGTTTCGGCTGGAGGATCTTGATCCTCGGCAGTTCACGCATGTGGGTGGCCGCCTGACCATGATCTATCGTGACCGTGTAATGCCGCTTCTGATCATTGAAAAGGCCATGAAGCTCAATGCGGACAAGGGGCTTTTGGAGAATGAAAAGGTCCCGTCCATCATCTGCCAGCTGAAGGACCAGTACTACGCTCTTTTAGTGAGCCGCATCCAGGACATCATCAGCACGACGGAAACCGTGGATACGAGTCTCGATCTTGGGCCCTGCATTCGCGGCAGCCTGATTGATCAGAACAAGGTTTTAACGATACTGAATCTATATCAGCTGCTCGGATTGGAGCAACCGCACGCGGCGGAAGCTTCTGCTGTTCAACAGGCCGCCGTGAAAGCTGAGCAGGGTTGGGGTCTGTTTTAAGGAGTCTTGATGCAGTTAATGGATGAAGCCATCCAGGAGTTTATCAACGAGTGCAGCGAGATGCTGGAACGCGTTTCGGTGACGTTGACCGACATTGAACGAACAGGTCCGAGCCCGGACAAGTACAGTTCGATCTATCGGGATATTCACACCATAAAAGGTTCAGCCCAGCTCTTTGGCTTCAATCAGATCGGCACCCTGGCCCACGCCATGGAAGCCACGCTGGATCCTGTGCGCAAAGGCCGGCTGCAGCTGAGCAGCGACCTCGTCGATTTGATTTTGAAAGGCCTTGATCATATTCATCACATCCTCGAAACCGTGAAAAAGGACAGGCGCGAGGGTGATTTTCAAAAGGAAGTGCAGCAGTATATTCCCCGGCTCGTGGACACGCTGACCCGGAAATATCATACGCCCCTCAGGCTCCTGCGTGATGAATTCGCGGACTATGAAATCCTGCCGAAGGAAACGCCCGTGCAGCTGATGCCCGAGGAGCTGGCGGAAATGACCAAACCGATCCCGGCTCCCGTGCGCGTTGCGTCCACCAAGGGAAACGCTCCGGCCTCGCCCCCTGTGGCTGGGGTGGAACCGCTGTCCAAGGCACCCGCACGGACTCCTGCGCCCGCAATCCAAAAGAGCGCAAAGCCTGCGGACGAACGCCCGGCTGCTCCTGCTGCGGCCGAGAATCAGGATACCATCCGCGTTCAGGTCACGGTTCTGGATAAGCTGATGAACCTCGCCGGCGAACTCGTCCTCGTCCGCAATCAGATGCTGCGCTATTCGAGCGTTCATGCGCGGCAGAATCCTGAGCTATCCCGTCTGAGTCAGAAGATCAATGCCGTGACCTCGGAGATCCAGAACGAGGTCATGAAAACCCGCATGCAGCCGATCGGCAGCATCCTATCCAAATTCAATCGCATGATCCGGGACCTGTCCCGCGATCTGAACAAGAAGATCGAATTGAAATTGGAAGGCACGGAAACGGAACTCGACAAGGCTTTGATCGAGGCCGTCAAGGATCCCCTGACCCACATAATCAGAAATTCCGCCGATCACGGGATTGAACTGCCTGCCGATCGCCTCGCGCAGCACAAACCCGAGCATGGCACCATCACGGTCCGGTCCTATCATGAAGGCGGCCAGGTCGTGATCGAGATTTCCGATGATGGGCGTGGTCTCAATCGCAAGAAAATCATCGAAAAAGCCTTGGAAAAAGGCATCATCACGGCCGAGGAAGGCCGACTGATGAGCGACCCGGAAGCCTGGCAGCTGATCTTCGCCGCCGGTTTTTCCACAGCGGATCAGGTGTCCAGCATCTCAGGCCGCGGGGTCGGCATGGATGTGGTGAAGACCAATATCGAAAAGATCGGTGGCGTCATCGAACTTGATTCGGTGCAGGATCAGGGTACAAGGATCCTTCTGAAAATTCCGTTGACCCTCGCCATCGTCCCGGCTTTGATCATCCGCTCCGGCGGCATACGGTTGGCCATTCCCCAGGTGAAACTCCTGGAGGTCCTGCGCGTCAGCAAAAGCGGAGAGGGCCAGCGCCTGGAATATATTCATGACAGGCCGGTCTATCGTCTGCGCGGTCAGCTTCTGCCTCTCGTCGACCTGCAGGAGTTTCTGTCTGTTCCCCCGCTGCGTTCGGCCAAGTCCCTCATGTTCGATGAGGATATGGCGAGCATCGTCGTTTTGAAATCCGGCTCCTCATCCTTTGGCATCATCGTCGATGAGATCGAGGATAACGCGGACATCGTCGTCAAACCGATTCCCATGTTCTTGAAAAACGTCGGCATCTATGTCGGCGCCACGGTCCTTGGTGATGGCTCGGTGGCCCTGGCTCTTGACGTCGGCGGCATCGCCGAAAAAACCCAGCTGGCGAGCGGCGCGGATAGTCGGAAAACCCTGGATTCCGCCCAGACTCAGCAGCGCGGTCACACGGTCCTGGATTACATCGTCTTTGATATGGGCGATCAGGGCCTTTACGTTATGCCCATGAGCATCGTGAATCGTCTGGAGGAATTCAAGAACTCCCGCTTTGAATATGCCGGCCATAGAAAGCTCGTTCAGTACCGGGATAAGCTTCTGCCCATAGTCTCGCTTGCGGACTACTACCAGGACCTTTCCCCCGAGCTGAAGGACTATACTCTCAAGTCGCTGAAAGATCCGCCGGATGCCGTGTGCCCCGTGATCGTCCTGCAGATCTATGACAGGCTCGTGGGCCTCCAGGTTCGCCGGATCGTCGACATCGTCGGGATGGATGGCAATATCGACGATAGTTTGAAGATTCATCATGCGATTCATGGCACGCTCATCTTCAAAAATCGCATCTATACCGTACTCGACGCCTACCGCGTGATCCGCGATTCCTTGAATCTTCAGGATCAGCATGGAAAGGCAGCGGCTGGCACCACCCATCAGCTTTTGGTGGTCGAGGATTCGGACTTTTTCCGCAAGCATATGGAAAGGCTCCTGACCGATGCCGGTTACCTTGTGCGCACCGCCCAGAATGGACAGGAGGCCCTGGACATTCTGGAAGCGGCCCCCGGGGCCTTCAGCCTCGTCATATCTGATATTGAAATGCCGATCCTTGATGGTTTCGGCCTCGCCCAGAAGATTCGCGCGACGCCAACGCTGAGTCGCCTGCCTTTGATCGCGGTCACCACCCGCTATCGGCAGGCGGATATTGATCATGGGGAAAAGGTGGGCTTTGTCGCCTATCTCGAAAAGCTCAATGAAGAGCATCTGGTCGATGTTGTCCAGAGCATACTTTCGCGCCAGGGGGCTTGAACGATGAGCACAAAACAAAACAAAGTCCAGCTCAGCACTTTTTTCCTGGGAAGCCGCTGGTTCGCCTTCGATGTGACCCGGGTTCAGGAAATCGTCAAACCCATGGACCTGACTCCGGTGCCGCTGGCGCCCGTTCACGTCCGCGGCCTGATCAACCTGCGCGGTCAGGTGGCCACTGCGATCGGACTGCGCGAGCTCTTTGCTCTCAAGGACCAGGGCGTGGCCGAGGCCTTCAATATGGTCTGCCGCGTCGATGGCTTTCTGATGGCGTTTCAGGTCGATCAGATCGGTGATGTGATTGAAGTCACGATGCAGGACTATGAAACCGTGCCGGCCACCATACCCGAATCAACAAGGAAGTTCCTGTCCGGTGTTTTCAAAATGCAAAGTCAGCTGCTGAGTGTGATCGACCTCGACAAGGTCACCGAAGTTCTGAACCAAACCGGCGGCAAAGCTGCTTAAGGACGACGCCATGCGGATGCTGATAGTTGATGACTCGGTCGTGTTTCGCAGCCAGATCAAGGCGATTGCGGAGCAGATCCCGGCGATCACGGAAATCGTCCTGGCTTCCAACGGCAAACTCGCTTTGCAGCGTCTGGAAGCGTCTTCTTTCGATATCATGACGCTCGACCTCGAAATGCCCGAGATGAATGGTCTCGACACGCTGCGCGCCATGCGGAATCTTCCCAGGCGTCCGGCGGTCCTGGTTTTCTCGGCTCTATCCTCCCGTGGTGCCGAAGCCACGATCAAGGCCATGGACCTTGGCGCCCTGGATTTTTTCACCAAGCCGACCCAGGTTTTGAATCTGGAAGAGGCGCAGCAGCTGATTCGTCAGGATCTTCTGCCGCGCATCACGGAGCTCTGCCAGAAGCTGCAGAAAAAACCAGCTTCCGCATCAGCGTCCAAGCCTTTGGATCAAAGGCGTCAGCCCATGCAGCCCGACCTGCGGACGAATAGTGAGCTGATAAAGCCCGATGCTGTGGTCATCGGCGCTTCCACCGGCGGACCGGCTGCCTTGAAGGCTGTGATGCGGAGCCTGAGGCCGCCTTTGCCCTTTCCTCTTTTCATTGCCCAGCACATGCCGCCTCTTTTCACCAAATCGCTGGCGGACAATATTACGGAAATGCTCGGTATTCCCGCGGCGGAAGCGCAGCATCAGGAAGTGGTGCAGCCCAATCGCATCTATGTGGCTCCTGGTGATTATCATCTCTCGCTGAAAAATCGCGGCGATCAGGTACTGACGATTCTCGATCAGAAGGAAAAGCGCCATTCGGTGCGTCCGGCGGTGGATGTTCTCTTTGAAAGCGCGGCGGATATTTACGGTCATAAATTGCTCGGCATCATCCTCACCGGCATGGGCCAGGATGGAATGGCCGGTTGCAAGCAGATTAAAGATAAACGCGGCATGATACTGATCCAGGATGAAGCCAGTTCCGCCGTCTGGGGCATGCCCGGCGCTGTCTTCCGCCTGGGTGCCTATGACAGGGTCTGCACGCTGGAAGAGATGGAACAACTCCTGGCGCGAACCCTTGGGAGGGCTGCCTGATGTCCGTCGCCTTTTGCCGCTATTTGATCGATCACAAAAACCTTGATCCGGTGGTTTTCCTGGATGCCGTTGATCAGCTGCGGCGCATGACGCCGACTCTTCCGCGGCTGATGCTCGATCATAAAATGCTCGATCATGAAACCATGCTGAAGGTCTTCGCCCACCAGGCCGAGCAGAAAATTTCTTTCGAGGCCAGCTGCA
Source organism: Oligoflexus sp. (assembly GCF_035712445.1). Taxonomy (NCBI): domain Bacteria; kingdom Pseudomonadati; phylum Bdellovibrionota; class Oligoflexia; order Oligoflexales; family Oligoflexaceae; genus Oligoflexus; species Oligoflexus sp. Next base: position 44,903 of record NZ_DASTAT010000141.1, read on the forward strand.
AGGCCCTCGGCGTTTGGACGGACAGTCTGGAATCCTCGCTCGCGGACATCCTCGCGGAATCGCATCAGTCCATCTTTCATATCCTCCTGGAACGCCAGCTCATCAGCCCGCAGGATCTGATCGCCGCCATGGATGAATTTCTCGCGACCCATGCGCACGTTCAAAAGGATGAATCAGGAGAAGCGGCATGACCTTCTTTGGCAACATTCTTTTGGACGAGAAACTGGTCACGACCCAGCAGCTGGTGGAAGCGCTCGTCAAGCAATCCGAGGAACTCGCCTCGCCCATCCGCATCTGCCTGGACCAGAAACTTGTGGCCCCGGATCGACTGGTCGATGCCGTGCTGGAGGCTGCCGAGCAGCATACGACCCTGCCCGAGATGCTGCATCGCATGAAGCTGGTCGACAGTCAAAAGGCCGAGCAGATCACCCAGGCGCTGAAGAATCAAAGGCGCCCGATCGGGCAGATCCTGGTTGATCAGGGCGTGGAACTCAAGAATCTTTCGCAGCTTTTAGTCCGCTATCAAAAATCCCAGGAGCAGCTGCCGGATGCCACGGGCTTTGAATTCCACTTCCCCGAAGTGCATGGCGAAACCAAAAAGCAGTATCTGAACTTTTTCAGTTCGCAGTTCAAAGAGGAACTGGAGCGCGCGATCAATCAGCTGCCTTCGCTCACGGGCTTTCAGCTGACTCAGGACGGTGCCCACTCGCGTCAGCTGGAGGACATGCTGCATCAGCTGACCGCCGCCGCCGGCTTCGCGCGCATGGAGGTTTCGCGCCATCTGTGTGAACGCGCTGCCCTGCTCGTGGAGCGCATCAATATGCAGCAGCTGAACTGGAACGAAACCATCGCACAAACGATCGGCCGCGTTCTGATCAGCACGCTGGATGTGCTCTGGGAGCTTCAGCGTTTTATTGAAATCAGTGGGTCCGAACGGGATTTCTGGCAGAACGCCCAGTCCCGTCAGAATTATTTGAAAGCTTTTAAGGCGCTCGAACGCCACTTGCCTTCCTAGGAGTCCTGTATGCATATCCTCATAGCTGACGATTCCAAATCGGTTCATGCCTTTATGAAATCCCTCTTTGCAGGGACCGCGCATCAGCTCGTGCATGCGCAGGACGGTCAGGACGCCTTCGATCAGTGGCAGAAGCAGCCCAATGGCTTTGACATCATCCTCCTGGATTGGGAGATGCCGGTGCTTGATGGCTACGGCAGTCTCGATAAACTCCTGACGGCCGGCTGCACGACTCCCATCATGATGGTCACCTCCAAGAATGATCCCAGCTATATCACCAAGGCCATCGAACGCGGAGCCGTTGAATATGTTATGAAGCCCTTCGATCGGGACATCCTTTTTGAAAAAATCGAGATGGTCCTGGGGAGAAAGGTGGCCTGACATGATCGCCAAGGAAACGCTCAAGATCTTTGCCGACCTGATCCTGCACGAGACGGGCATCGTCTTCAAGGAAAGCAATTTTTATCAGCTGGAAACGCGGATCGAACATATTCTGCAGCAGAATACCATGACGCTGGATGCCTTCATCCGCGGCGTCATCACCGAGCGGCGCGCCGACCTCCTGGCCCAGCTCCACGACCAGGCCACCAACAATGAAACCTCTTTTTTCCGTGACCCCAAGGTGTTCCAGTCGCTCTTTGCGCACGTGATGAAGCCCTTCTTCGAAACCAAGAGCGGCCGCACGCTCCAGATCTGGAGCGTGGCCTGCAGTACCGGGCAGGAACCCTATTCCCTGGCCATGGAGTTGGAAAACTATCGGCTTTTGAAGAAGGATGCATCCTATCGCATTCTCGCTACCGACTACTCCCAGCGCGTGCTGAAGAAAGCCCAGGACGGCATCTATACCCAGGTCGAGGTCCAGCGGGGTTTGAGCGCCGTGAACCTCGTCCGCTATTTTGAAAAACTGGATAACCGCGAAAACGCCGTCGACATTCGCTGGCAGATCAAGGCCCAGCTCCGGTCCCATATTGAGTTCAAGCCTTTCAATCTGCTGGCCCCGGCCTGGCGCCTGCCTCGCCCGCAATTCGACCTTATTCTGTGTCGGAATGTCCTGATTTATCAGGATCCCGAGAACCGTCGGGAGATCCTGAAGAAGCTGTCGCAGCATCTGACCGAGGACGGAATTCTGATCCTGGGCTGTGCTGAAGCCATCACGAATCTACCGGAAATTTACGTGCTGAACGTGGTTGGCGATGCCACCACCTATAAGTTGGCTCCCGCCGCCCGCGCCCGAACCGCCGTGGCCTGAAGGGAGGCACCGCACCCGCACGCGCCGGCCCTCCGGCGCCAGAGCCTTAATACAGCCATTCAAGCGTATCAAGGGCCCATCTGGACAATCCCCGGGATTTCGTTATAGTACAAGGCCATGTGCCTCTTTTGGCCCGTCCTGTATCCTTAAAGGATTCCCATGCGCCTCATCCTATGGATTGCGATCTTCGTCAGTACACTGGCAGGAGCCAGCTACGGCTATTATAAGTTTCGCGCAAGCCGCATGATCGCCCACCCCGCGTTCATCGAGGAATTCGCGGCTGAAGCGCGCGAGTATCAGGCGCCCGTGGCGGAGGCCAGCGAAGCGGCGGCCATGGCCGAGGACGAAGAACTGGAGTGCCGCTATCTGCGCGCCATGGATTGGGAAGCGATCCTGAATAACCACACCTGGCTGAATGGTATCGAGCGCGAGGCTATCAAGGCCGATACGGTCTGGATTCTGCGTTTAAGCCTGCTCGCCTTCCTCGGTATGGAATACGACCTCTTTGAAATCGAAAAGATTGATGCCGAGACGCTCACCTATCACCGCATTCATTATGCCGACGCCCCTGAAGCCGTGGTGCAGTCGGAAACGCAGCCCTTCGAACATTTTCGGCAGCAGATCTGCGGCATCCAAAGGGTTCGGCCGATGGTTTACGTCGCCTCCGACCTGGGTCAGATAGCCCTGCCCCTGCCCGAGGAATTCAACGAACGCTTCATGAACCAGGCTGAATTTCGCCAGCTGCTGGGTGAACACCTCAATAAACCATTTCGTATCAATATCAATCAAAGCAACTGGACCGTTGAAGACTTCCTCGATCTTATGGAACAACGCTGATCCCCGGTCTCGTCAGAAAGGCTCACTTACATGCTAGGCAACGTGCTCGCCATCACCTGCGCCATGGTATGGTCGCTGTCGATCATCCTTATGAAAAAATCCGGCGCGCGGATTCACCCTCTGGCTCTGAACCTCGGCAAGAACGTTATTGGCCTCATTCTTTTGCTTATCACCGCCTGGGTGGTGGATGGTGGGGTGCAGGTGCCTCCGGCCCGGGAAACCGCTCTTTTGCTGCTCAGCGGCTTTTTGGGGATCGGGGTCGCCGATGGTTTCGTGCTGCGCGCCATGCAGCATCTGCACGCGTCGCATGTCGGTATACTGGAATGTCTCTTCGCGCCTTTCGTCATTATTCTTTCGGTTCTGTTCCTTGGCGAGAAACCCACGATGACCATGTTCATTGGCGGAGCCTTGATCGTGGCCTCGCTGCTCTTCGTCTCGCCTCCGCCTGCGCTGGCCGATGATAGCGAAGCTCCGAAAGAGCGAGGCCGCGGTATACTTCTGATGGCTCTGGGCCTCTTTCTGATCGCCCTTGGCATCATTCTCGTCAAGCCCCTCTTCGGCAGCACAAGCCTGATTTCCCTCGTGACGATTCGCATGACGGCGGGTGTCGCCGGGTCGTCTTTGATTTTCGGCGCCATCGGTGATCGTCGCGCGCGATTCCGCGAGTTCTTCACCGCACCGCACAAGGCAACGCTGCTTGCTGGCTGTATTCTGAGTGCTTATCTGTCGATTATTCTTTGGGTGGCGGGCTATAAGTATCTGCAGGCGTCCGTGGCGGCTTTGCTCAATCAGACTTCGACCATTTTCACGCTGATCTTTGCGATCCTTTTTTTAAAGGAAAAGCTGACCCGTTCGAAAGTGATCGCGATTTGCCTGGCCATGAGCGGAGCAGCGCTCATCACTCTGGCCGGCTAAAACTTTTTCACATCAAGTTTTCTTCGTTCTGACTGAGCCTCACCGCCAGCTCCAGGATGTAGCGGTAGCCTGCGGACTTCCGCAAGACGGATTTCACGCAGCGGGGAAGCTCTTTACACTCCTGGCTGCGGTCCTTGGCGCTGATGATCAGCGTAGGCAGTTCCTTCACGAAACAATTCAGGTAGAGCGAGATATCCACTGCGTTCTGGTCGCCCAGATCGTAGTCCAGGATCGCCACATCATATTTCTTGAAGAGGTCAATGACACCAAGGTCTTCGATATTTTCATAGCAGTCGAGCGGGATCCCTTCCATGTCCGCCAAACGCTGCATGATGGCCAAGAAACTCGGATCATCATCAATCAAGACCATGCGGCGCGGCGATGAAAACGGTTTCTGCAGTTGGCTGAAGTAGCGACTATCCCACACCCCGGTTTGTCTCTGCAGAGATGTTGTTTCACATCCCATGGTTTGAATGTACATCGTCATTTTCCTTTCTCTGGCCTGTCAGAAGCCCCATTGAAGGCAGCTCCTCCTCGGCTATCAACCTGCACAATTCTTTTCAACAAAAAGCGACGCGAGCTTGGTAGTGGAGATTATGGGAAATGATCGCCATGAGCAAAGTGCGAACGCAATTCTTCCTTTCAAACATGGATTTAGGCCAAAAAGGGCTGGTTTTTGCGGCAGTTTTAGCGGGAATGTGAAGTGGGAGGACCAAAAGGTCCTCCCATCTTTATAGAGTTGATAGGGGAAAATTAAAGAACAGCGGGTATCTGCATGGTCACGCAGTGCACAGCGCCGCCGGTCGCGATCATCCCATCACTGGGAATGAAGACGACTTTGTAACCGAGCGATCCGTAAACGCGGCGAACCTCGGCTTCATAGCTCTTGAGAAGGCTTTGGTCCGCGTAGCTGCGGCCGCTGCTGCTCACGTACTGGGGGATGATCGCGGTTCCGTTGAGAAGCAGCGAGTTGGTGTACGAGCGGTAAAGGTCTGCGCTGGGAACTGGCATCGGGATGCGCACCACTTTGTAACCGAGATCCGCGATATCCGCTGCGCGCGCGTCCAGGAACTCCTGAATGCGCAGCGCGAGGCTCCGATTGCTGCTGCTTGCATACGACAGCGTTTCGTCGCTGATCTGACCGACGATGACGGTATCATCGTTCAGGAACTTGCCCCACATATCGATGTGCCCCGTGCCTTCGCTTGGCATGCGGGGGAAGATAAAGGTCTTCGCACAGCCAGCGAAGCTGCCATAATATTGTTTGATGTCTTCGGCATCCAACACAATATCACCGGCTTTGAAGACGTCAGCATTGGCATCCGTAACACGGGTTGTCATCATGCACTCGCCGCGCATGTTGTTCATGAAGTTGCCACCTTCGTTATAAACGGGAACGCTGACGCGCGGCGTGCCCGTCAGTCCAGCGAATGAACGGCTGGTGGCATCATCAGCAGGACGACGCGGATAATAATTGAAATCGAGGAGGCGGAGTTCGTTATCCGAAGTGATGGCCCCCAGTGGCGACCAGTCACGAGCCCAAACGGTCACCTGACCCGAGTCCTTCTGCTCCACGATGGACAGCTTGCTCACGTCCTTGCCCAGGACCTGGCGCAAACGACTGAAGGCTGGAGACTGCACTGTCGCTCCCGAGCCACGGTTCACCGTGATCCAGACTTTTTTCGCGCCCGCATCCACGATGGCTTTGACCAGATCTTCGCGACCATAGCTGCTCAGCAGCTCCGAGGAAACGATGACGCCATCTGCTTTTGCGTATTCGGCAGGAACAACCTGCTGATCCCGATAAGCGGACATGCTGGACGCAGACGCGTCTTCATAATGTCCATCGAGTTTCGACTTGGCACCAGTGCCACAGGCAGTTGCCACCAAAGTCAGTGTCAGCAGGCTTAAGCTCACAGGCTTGAAATTCATGAAGGACTCCTTGAAAGATGGAATAACCATCTCCCCTTTTATAGAAGCGGAGTCCAGGATACAATTTCGTCGAATTTAACCAGCAGAAAAGGATATGCGTTTTTACTGAATAAAAATCAGCCTACCTTAATGTGCCAGGGCTCGAAACGAACACCGTAGCTATTGTTCGGCGTATAGCGGATATCGACATAACCGAGATCAATGAGGCGTTTGAAGACGTCACTCTTCGCAAAGTGATCGGTGAAGTTGCGATAACCCCAACCGAGTTTGCCCACATCGAAGTCGCTAATGCCATGATAGGAGTGGCCTGGAGGTGCCAGCGAACGCGAAGCCCGGGAAAGGTTGCCCTGACACGCGATGGCCTTGCTTAAAAAAAGATGCAATTGTTTGACGACCGAGCGTATGCCGGATGTCAGCACGATGTCGCTGCCGACATCCCGCACGATTTCCTGATAAAGAGCCTCGGGACGGCCTCTGAAGATATAATGACCGGAGCCAGGAATCTTCACGGCATCCTTTTCATCAAAGCGCGCGGTCAGTTTATCCGTGACCTTCTCACCGTAAAAACCATAATTGCGCGCATCATAGAAAAATATTTCTTCGACGAAGCTCATCTCGTCCGTCGCGAAAGGGCCAATCTGAGACATGTTGGCTGCAGACTTCAGGAGTTCGTCAAAGCTGAGCAGATTGAATCGAGCAAAACCTATCGCCTCCTGCGCGCGCGCCAGTCGCGATTGAACCTGTTTCAGGAGTTTGAATTTTTCAGGCGTCAGATAGATATCATCAGGAAAGTCGGTGTCGAAGTTTTCGATCTTCTGCTGCATGCGCTTTTGAAGGTTCGGATCCAGCGGGGGCTGAACTTTATCCTCTGAATTTTCTTGGGAAAAAGATGCCGCCAAGGGCCGCGTGGCCACCACGCCCAGGGCGAGAGCAAAACCTTTAAATATTTCGCGGCGTTGCATGACATCAACCCTTATACCAAAAACCGACCCTTCGCACTGCACTCTGGTTCGGAAGCCGTAAAAAAAACTTGAGTCCGGCATTCCTAAAATTCTTAACTTTTGGGAAGAAACGCCGAAGCAGGATCAGAGGACAGACTATGCACGTGGGCTGGAAAAATCTCTTGAACCAGCAGGATCTGGAGCGGCGTATCATCGCCTTCTATACCCTGGGCGCTATTATCATCACGCTGATCTTCAGCGTCATGATCGCGTTTTATGGGGCTCTGGCGCTAGGGCTGGGATTGGTGCTGACCGCGGGTAACAATCTGCCGGTTTTGTATTTGCTCCGTCGCAAAAAAAATACCCGCATGGCCGCTTATTACCTCATTTCCCAGGGCGCCTTCACCATGACTCTGGCCATTGCCTTCGTGGGCGGCGCGGAAGGGCCTGTGACCTACTGGATCGGTATCCTGCCTCTGGCTGGGGGGCTTCTTCTGCGCTTCCGTGGGATCGTATTCGGAACGGTTCTGGCCCTGGTCTCGCTTCTGGTGCTGGCTTTACGCGGCTTCATCCCCGGCGTCTATGACGTCCTTATCCCCGATGCCTTCTACCTCGTCATATCCCTTTGCTGCTTCACGCTGATGATCAGCTTCATGTCCTATTTCTTTTTGCAAAAGAACGCCATGGTCGTGGCGGATCAGACCCGCAAGCTCGATAACCTTCTGAACATAGTCACGCATGATATAGCCAATCCTCTGACGCTCATAACAGGGCATGCCGAGCTGCTCCTGGTGCAGGAGGCCAGCCCCGCGCATACCAATGCTTTGCGCCGCATTGCCCGCGCTTCCGAACTGATCACCGATATCCTGCATAAGGTCCGGCAGATTCAGGCGGCCAAGGCCGGCAAACTGAGGATAGAAACCAGTCCCGTGAGCCTGCCCCAGGTTTTCGACAAGCTGCGCTTTGTGTTCGAGGCGCGCCTGGACCTTAAAAAGCAAACCCTGCGCATCGACCTGCCCTCTGCTTTGCAGGGCGTGATGGTGCGAGCTGAGCCGGTGATGCTTCTGAACGAAGTGCTGAGCAACCTCGTTTCGAACGCCATAAAATTTTCACCCGTCGGCAGTATCATTGATGTGGTGGTGACGCGTGCTCATGACTTCATGCGGATCGAGGTGCGGGATCAGGGCATGGGAATTCCCAAAGACCTTATGCCGCATATCTTCGACGACTTCCGTTCGACCAGTCGGCCCGGCACCGAAGGCGAGACCGGCACCGGCTTTGGCCTGCCTTTGGCGCGGCATGTCGCGGAAGCATTCGGCGGCAGTCTTCATGCCACGAGTCGGCAGGGCGATGACGCCCGCGGGGCCAGCGGCACAACTTTCATTCTCATGCTGCCCGTTGCGAGCGAAGAGCTGCTTTATCCCAAGGCTTCCTGAGGCCAGCTATTCCAAGGGCTTTGCATCTTCATGCAGAAAACGGATCCCCCGGACTTGATGAATTCATCGGTCGCGACTTCGATCGGCGTGAAACCATAGCTCCGCAGCATGCGGCAGGTTTCAGTGGAACCTTCCTGCAGGATCACGTGCTGCTGATCAGGGCAGTGCGCATTGCAGGCAAATCGGGGGGCGTCGGCTTCATGCAGCGGCACTTCGATGATACGCGGGAAGAGGCGTTCCAAAACGCTCCAGCCTTCCTGGGTGAAACCCTCGCGGCAGGCCAGCACCGTGCGTGCATCCAAAAGACTGAGACAGGTATCGAGATGATAGAACTTGGGATGCTTCAGCTCAAAAAGAACGATGGGCGTTCCCGTCAGCTCATGGATCGTTTCATAGATGCGCGCATCCGTTCGGAAGCCATAGCCGCCGCATATAAGCCGACGGCCAGGCACCCAAAGCGCGTCCCCCATGCCTTCAAAAAGAGTCTCGGCCCGACGCGCCGGCAGCGCATGCACGCGAACGCCGAGGCGTTCCAGCTGCGACGCCAGGGACGCGACCTCCAGATGCCGGGTTTCATCCCACATGTTGCTCAAAATAACGGAAGGCTGTCCGGCCTTGTCCAGGAAGGGAAATGTCTGATTCGCGCAGAAGACCATATCGGGGCATTCGGGGCGGCAGTCCATGATCGTGGTTTTCAGTCCCAGCTGCTGATAGACGTCGAGCAGTTTCTTCCACTGCTGCCGGGCTCTTTCCTTGTCCACTTTTCGCAGCTCGCCCTGTTCATCGCGCATGTGAGCATTGATCGCCGCCACCAGATCGAACCCATCGGGCTTCACAAAAAAATGGGATCGGCCCTGAACCATCTCAGGATACTGGTCTGCAGGACGCAAGCATCCACCACTGCGATCGATCAAACATCGTTCCATGGATTCACTCTGTTTCAAATTTAGTTTAACAGCTCTTGGTCTTTATCCAAAAATTTCGAATATCTTGCAAGAAAATTCAAAATCGCGCCACAAAGGCGTTAACAAGGTCCTCAGAATTTACACACAAGTTCCGAAAAGTAAGAGACGAACACCCATGAGGTCTGTGTGGTGATGCCCCGATTCCGTCCGATCAAAATCGCGAAATCCCTTCCTGTCATGACTTTGGCGCTTGGCAGCCTTCCGAGCATCGCCCGAGCGGATCTGGCAAGACAGCATCAATCCTTTGACCGACTGGTCCTGCCTGGTGGACGCGCGGCCATGCTGGGCGGGGCTTACACGGCGCTTTCCAATGACCCATCGGGACTTTTCTATAATCCGGCCGGGATCGTGCAGGGAACGCAGAATCAGGTTTCCCTGAACACATGGTCCACCAACCGCAGCGAGGTCGTCTTCAAGGAAGCCGTGAAGGGTCAGGATTTCACCGAAACCTCGAACACGCTCTTCGGTGGTTTCGCAGGCGGCGTCTTTCACAAAAAATGGATCACGCTCGGCTATGTGATCGCCACGCTCGACAAGCGCAACATCAATCAGGATGACTATTTTTACGATATTTCCAACGAGGATGGCCAGGCCCGCGACTTCACGCGGATTCATCAGGAAAGCAATTCCTATGACCTCTTCGGTGCCAGCGTCGCCTTCAGCCTCGGCAAATCCTGGTCGATCGGTCTCGCGAGCTTCTATTATGATCGCAGCATCGAAGCCATGGATTATCAGCAGGTGACCTTCAACGGCGGCCAGGTCCTGGTTCAGGAATCCAAGGTCCGCGTGTCCAATCAGGGATTCCATGGCAATGCCGGCATTCAGTATCGCGGCGACAGCGTCAGCCTCGGTGCCAGCGTGCGGGTCGGGGAGCCGGTGCTGAACAAGGGCAGCCTGAATTTCAATTCCGTGACGCATGCCGTCGCCAACACCGTGCCTGATGTGGTCAATTACACGAGCGATGACTACGAAGTCGATACCGAGATCATTCCCACCATCTATCGCCTGGGACTCGCGTTTCATCCGGCCCCTGGTTTTCTGGTCAGTACGGATCTTTCCTATTCCGCTCCGGTCGCGGTGGATAATGGATCACCGGATCGGCTGGGCACCTGGAATTATGCCTTGGGTTTGGAAACGGGATTCACCAATTGGCGTTTGATGCTTGGCGTTTTCACCAACAACTCGACCTTCCCCGAGATTCAGGGTGATGGCACCAATCAAACTGCACACCTGGATTATTTGGGCAAGACGATTGGCACATCCATCATCACGAAGAGTTTTGATCTGCATCTGGGCTTTGTCAGGCAGGATGGAAGGGGCACCGCGCAAATCGTGGCGGGTACCACAGCCAATCAAAGGGTGGAAGCGACGACCGAGAACATACTTCTGAGCTGGACCTTCAAGCTTTAATCAAGCCTTCGCGGCCGTTTTCGGCAGCATCACGGCCTGGGCCATGTGCTCTTTGATCTTTTGGATGAGAAGAATCCGATTGATAGGCTTGCAAACAAAATCATCACAGCCGACTTTCAGGCAACGCTCCAGATTCTCTTTGCGCGTGTGGGCCGTCACAGCCAGGATGGGATTTTTAAAGCCCGAGTTCCGCAGACGCGTCGTGGCTTCGTAACCATCCATCTCGGGCATCTGGATATCCATTAAAATCACGTTGAAATCGCCCTTCAGACCCTTTTCAACACCTTCCACTCCATTGCAGGCCAGTTCCACTTCCGCTTCGACCAGAGCCAGCATACGCACCACCAATTCGCGATTATCGGGCGCATCGTCCACAAAGAGAACTTTGACGCCTTTCAGATTCAGCAGGCTCTGGTCAGAAGCGGCCATGCGTGCCGGACGTCGGTTGCTTTCATCCTGGAGTGCTTTCATATCCGTCTCTCCCGGGTCCTGGAACCCATCAAACACCGAATCCCAACAAAATCTCGTCTGCTGGGCAGCAGACGTTCGCACACAAGGTTAAGGAAGTGTACGACTGCCAGCACACTTCGTCCAGGTTCCAATCCCAGCAATCGAATCCTGGCCAGGCGACCAGGTGTTGATGCGTGAGGGCGGCCTGCAGGCGTCCAGCTTCTAAAAAAAATGGCGTCTGTCTTTGCATTGATCATTCAAGATATTTCACGACTGATCAACCAGCATTTTGCTTTATGCGATCTTCGCAATCGCTTGCATCTCAGCAAAGCCCAGAAAATTTCCGAGCGTGCGCGTCTCTCGTGACTCCTGGGAGTCAGAGTTAACAGCAGACAAAATGCTTGGTCTCTGCACGCAATTTAAGACTTTTCCTCGCGCCTGCCAATTCTCTTTTTCAAAGCGGAGGATTCCCATGGAAAGGCAGGCCCAGCTGCAGATTTTTACGGATGAATCGGGCGTTAAAAAAGGGGCCGAAGCCCCTTAAAGGATCATCTACAAAACTGATCGCGTCATCGGCTCAGCTGGAATTCGCTGCCATCATCCCTTCTTTCGCCTTGAGCCGACGTAAGCAATAAAAGTTCATCGTGATAACATCAACTGACCATGTTGAGTATCTCGGGTGCGCTGAGCTTTTCTCAGCTTGAAGGTCCCGTCTCAGCTCCTAGGAATCCGCGCCTCGCATGAGACGGGCTCAGCTCGCTTCCACGCACTTTCTTGGGGCCGCAGCCCCATCTTTTTCAAGTCAAAAGCATAACAGCATCAAGCCCAGGTCGCGCGATACGCGTGGGAGAAGCGTGAGCGGCCTTGCAGGACGCCCAATCCGAAAGAGCGATGATTTCAGGTGGACCCTGCTCGCCCTTGAACGTCAAACGGATCAAAGGATCATCCGCGAAACTGAGACCGACGATGCTGTGATCGCGCAATTCGCTCAGCTGGAACTCGCTGCCATCACCCCAATCCTCTGTTTTCAGACGACGAACGAGTATGAGTTCATCGCTGCGACGTCGACTGATCACACTCAGGACAGCATCCTGCGGCAAAGGCAAACAACTATGGAGGGGACCCGGAAGTTTTTGCAAGAACGAAGCGGTAAACACCCGCAGATGACCTTCCTGCGTCACAGCCAGAAGCCGGGTATCGGCCGCAAACGCGCCGATGGCTTTCCCTCCAACATTCTCACCTAGCTTCTGGGTTTTGGCATCATAACTGAGCTGCAGGGTGAGCTTGGGTGTCTGCGCTCGGGCCACCGACTTGACCGCACGGAGAGTCAGGACGCGACCGCGACTGTTGCGAGTTTCGCTGGGTAGTTTGCCCAGGTTGTAAAGCAAAGGCTGTTTTTCCGTGCTCAGGCTTACTTCCACAAAGGCATCCGCTCCTTCCGGCCAGATCTGAGCAAACAGCACCGAATGGATGCCCTTGGCCAGCTCATAGCTCTTATCCCGCGACCAGCCGCTCAAGCGCACAGCCTTGGCGAGCACAGGGCCATCCTCCTGCTCGCGATAGACGATGTGCAGCACATTGGTGCCGCTGGTCGGTGGCAGGATGCTGACAAAGAAAAGATCTTCGCCCACGAAACTCTTATCGCTGACCTTGACCAGCATCCCCTGTCCATTCCGCCGAACAGCCAGAACCTCATCCAGGTCCGAGCAATCGGTCAGGAACTCGTCTTTTTTCAGGCCGGTTCCCAGGAAACCTTCCTGACGATTGACGTAGAGCTTCTGGTTCGCAAGAACCACTTCACGCGCGCTGACTTCACCAAAGGTGGCGATTTCCGTGCGACGCTTCAGGTTTTTGCCGAAGCGCTGCTTCAGCGATTTGTACCAGCTGATGGTATAGGCGGTGAGCTGCTTCAGATGCGCTTCGGCTTCCTTCAGCTCGGTCTGGAGTTTATCCAGGACTTTATTCGCCTGCTCGGTATCGTATTTGGTCAAACGCTTGAAGCGGATTTCCAAAAGCGCTTCCAGATCATCATCGGTGACCGGGGTGACGATCGCTTTCAGATGCGGTTTGAAAGCCTTCTGCAGGATGGGCAGGGCCTCTTCCCAGGACGTCGCGCCTTCAAGCTTTCTATAGATCTTCTGCTCGATGAAAAGCTGCTCCAGGGTCGCCTTATGAATCCTTTTCAAAAGCGTATCGCGGGTCAGCTCCAGCTCGCGCTTCAGGAGTTCGCGGGTGCGTTCCACCGAATCGACGAGCAGATCGCGCGTGCTTAAAAACGCGGGCTTTTCATCCTGGATCACGCAGCAGTTCACCGAAATGCTGATTTCACAGTCGGTGAAGGCATAAAGCGCTTCCAAAGTCTGCTCGGCCGAGACGCCGGTCGGCAGATGCACGCGGATATCGACTTCATGCCCCGTGTTGTCCTCGACGCGCTTGATCTTGATCTTGCTCTTGTCATGCGCGGCCAGGATGGATTCGATCAAACTCACCGTCGTCGTGCCGAAAGGCAGATCGCTGATCTGCAGCGTCCGGGCATCGACGATGCGAATCCGCGCACGAACCCGCACGCGACCGCCGCGACGACCTTCCGAATAGCCGCTGAAATCGGCCAGGCCACCCGAGGGGAAGTCCGGCATCAGAGTCCAGGGTTTATTCTGCAAATGCAGCACAGCCACATCGCAAAGCTCCGCGAAATTATGCGGCAGGATCTTGGTCTGAAGTCCAACCGCGATCCCTTCCACACCCAAAGCCAAAAGCAGCGGGAATTTCACCGGCAGATGCACAGGCTCCCGGTTGCGCCCATCATAAGACGCCTGCCACTCGGTCAGGTCCTCGTGAAAGAGAATTTCCTTTCCAAGGGCCGAAAGGCGCGCTTCGATATAACGTGGAGCCGCTGCGCGGTCGCCGGTGAAGATGTTGCCCCAGTTACCCTGCATATCAATCAAAAGATCTTTTTGCGCGATCTTGACCAGCGCGTCCTCGATCGCCATATCACCATGCGGGTGATAGCGCATCGTGTGGCCGATAACGTTGGCGGCTTTGTTCAAGCGACCGTCATCCAATTCCCAAAGCGCATAGAGGATGCGCCTTTGCACGGGTTTCAGACCGTCCTTGATGTGCGGCACCGCCCGATCCAAAATCACATACGAGGCGTAGTCCAAAAACCAGGACTCGTATAAATCTTCCACATGGGCTGGGCCCGTTTCCGTTCTCATTCAGCTTGCTCCAGAACGCTCAGAGGTTCTTCCGTACGCAGATTGTCGATGATGAAGCGCTGGCGCTCCTGTGTGTTTTTTCCCATGAAGTAGCTCAGGATTTCCTGGATCGCCGCCTTCTGCGAAAGACGGACGGGCTCCAGCCGCATTTCCGAGCCGATGAACTGGCCGAACTCATCCGGCGAGATTTCACCAAGGCCTTTGAAACGCGTGATTTCAGACTTGGCGCCCAATGCCTGAAGGGCCTTGTTCTTTTCCTTCTCATCATAGCAGTAGCGCAGGGCCTTCGGCGTGCGCACGCGGAAGAGCGGCGTTTTCAGGATGAAAAGATGTCCGGCCTTCACCAGTTCGGGAAAGAACTGGAGGAAGAAGGTCATCAGAAGAAGACGGATATGCATCCCGTCGACGTCGGCATCGGTGGCGAGCACGATGCGCTGATAACGGAGATTCTCGATGCCGTCCTCGATATCAAGGGCGTGCTGCAGAAGGTTGAACTCTTCATTCTCATAAACGACTTTTTTGGTCATCCCAAAGCAGTTGAGCGGTTTGCCGCGCAGACTGAAGACAGCCTGGAGTTTCACATCCCGCGCCTTCGTCAAGGACCCGCTGGCCGAATCACCCTCGGTGATGAAGAGCGTCGACAGCTGGGCATCGGCATCGCGGCTCAGGCGATGCGTGCGGCAATCCCGCAGTTTTTTGTTGAAGACGTTGGCCTTCTTCGCCCGTTCATTGGCGAGCTTTTTGATCCCCTGCATCTCTTTGCGTTCCCGCTCGGACTGCAGGATTTTTTTCTGCAGGGCCTGCGCGGTTTCGGAATTCATATGCAGGTAATTGTCGAGCTGCGTGCGCAGGAAGTCGATGATCCAGGACTTCAGACTCGGTCCGTCGTCACCAAGGGTCTGCGAACCCAGTTTGGTTTTGGTCTGCGATTCGAAGACCGGATTGTCGATGCGGATGGCGATCGACGCGATCAAACCACCGCGGACATCGGCCGCGTCGTAATCCTTTTTATAGAATTCGCGCACCGCACGCACGAGACCCTCGCGCAGGGCCGCCTGATGCGTTCCGCCCATCGTCGTATGCTGGCCGTTGACGAAGGAATAGTGCTCCTCGCCATACTGCTCGCCGTGGCTCAGGGCCACTTCGATGTCGGGCCCACGCAACTGAATGATGGGATAACGGAGTTCCACGAGCGCGGTTTTCTGCTTCAGAAGATCCAGGAGACCGTCCTTCGACGCGAAAACCTGGCCATTCAAAACGACCTCAAGCCCCCCGTTCAACCAGGCGTAGTTCCAGAGCATCTGCTCCACAATTTCGCGGTCAAACGCGTAGTTTTTGAAGATCGTGCTGTCCGGCCGAAAGAACACCTCGGTTCCATCCGGTGCCTTCGGGTCTTTGAACTTCTCTTCCTTCACCAAAACGCCGCGGGAAAAGGTTGCTTTGACACCTTCGCCCTGCCGTCTTGAAGCGATCCAAAATTCTTCAGACAGCGCATTCACAGCCTTGGTACCGACTCCGTTGAGTCCCACGGATTTTTTGAAGGCACCCGAGCCATACTTTCCACCTGTGTTGATTTGCGAGACACAGGCCACGACCTTGCCCAAAGGGATACCGCGACCAAAGTCACGAATCCGCACGCCGTCAGGCTCCAGATGGATTTCAATCCGGCTGCCTGCCCCCATAACGTGCTCATCGACGCAGTTATCGACGACCTCTTTGAGCAGGATATAAATGCCATCATCGCTCTGACTGCCATCGCCTAATTTCCCGATATACATGCCTGGGCGCAGGCGGATATGATCCTTCCAATCGAGTGATTGGATATGTTCTTCGCTATAGTCCTGCTCCATTCATTTCCTCGTCTCAGGTCCACACACTACAATAAATAGTGCAAAGCATGACCCGATGCGAGGCGGCGTGTCCAGGAAAAAAGCAAAAAGCCGGGCATTTTGCCCGGCTTCTGTGTTTATTCTTGCTTTTCGATCAGCTTACTTGGCGACCTCGATCGCGTCGAAAGAGAAGGAAAGTTTGTCAACTTTCAGATCGGCGAGCCAGGTCGAAGCCGTGGAACCACCGGTCGAAATCACCGCTTTGGTTGCATCCGGTCCACCCGCTACCGTATCCACCAGCGTGTAGGTGTTATGGCTGGGGTTATAGAGACCGTTGACCAAAGGACGAATGCCTTTCACATGCAGCGGCACAGGTGAATCGATACGGAGTTCTTTCACACCAAGGGAGCGCTTGCCTTCCTCGAGTGTATTTTCCCAAACCGTCGCGATGATCTTCGCACCTTCCACGCCGGGCACTTTCAAAGGCACAACGACGTCCATGAACGAGTGGGTGAACTGATCACCGTTGAACGAAGCCTGGGTCGTGATCACGAGCTGGTTGATCTTGACTCCGCCTTCACGCTGAGCCACACGCAACTGGATGGGGCCAGCCGCTGCAACGTTGAACGTGAAAGGCGTGGTCGTGGGCACGGTGGCGTTGGCCGCCGCCTGGAACATCTGAGCCCATTTCCAGGTATCTTTGCCTGTTACAGGCGCGATAAAGGAGTTGAACGCAGCGCCGGCCGTTGGCGAAACCCACAGCTCGTTGCTGGTGGCCGCTTCCGTCTTGAGGCGAGCCCAGACGAAATAGGTTCCTGGCGCCTTCACATCCAGGTTGAATGTGATGAACGGAACAGCAGGCGTGGCTGCGTTCGGTGCGTTGCCCGCACGAGCCGCAGCTGGGGACGTTGCATAGTTTTTGATGGCGCCATCGACATCATCGGTGGCCATCGTATAACCGGTCAGGGTTGCTCCTGTGATGCCGGCAAAGGCATATTCAGGAGGAATGGTCAGGGTCACAGGTGCTGCAGAAGCCAGCATGATATCACCCGTGGCGTTCGGATAGGTGACAGGAGTGGGCTTGAAGCCATTGGCCTCCAAATCCTTCAGCCAAAGAGTAACCTTGGCCGCCATGGCATCAACGCAGGCCTTGGTCGATCCTTCCCAGCAGTTGTGGGCGTGCTTCATCTTATCAACCGCGAAGGATTGATCAACGCCAGGGAAGTTATTGAGTTTCGATTTCTCGAGGAAGGTCAGGTGAGCCTTGTCGATGTTGGTATCGACGAAAGTCGAGGCATGGCATTCCTGGCAGAAAGGCACCAGGATAGGCTCATAAAGGTTGGCCTTGAAAGAAGCCAAGGAAACGTCCATCGGAACGTTGGAGACGTTGCCCACGGGCTGACCCGTTGCATCATCGATTCCATCGCCGTCCTTGTCGTCTGCGGTGATAGCCCTCGGTGTTGATCCGCTTGGCTTGGAAGGCGCCTGTCCGCAGCCAGTCAGTCCCACAGCCACGAAGCTGCTCAGCACTAGGATGAGTCCAAACTTCTTCATATGAGTCCCCATCTCCTGAAGTCAAACCGAAACCTTGGTCTCGGAAAATTTTCATCCCTCGATACTTAATCTCTAAGAAGGTCTTGGGCGCAGCAGGAGTCAGCAGTTTGGGAACAGCAGCAGGAGGATAAGACCAAAACTTTTCTCTTAGCGCGACAAGAGGCGCCGCATACGCGGCGCCTTTGTTTAAACCGCGATCATTAAGCTTTCGGAGCGAAAGCCTGGTACATGGCTTCCTGGCCTTTGAACGGGTTGACCGTTGCGTTGGCAGCCAGGATGGATTCGAACTGAGCCATGCGGCCTGCGAAGGCAGCATAGTTATAGGCGATACAGAGAGCCTGAGCAGCCGGGGTACCAGCGGTAACCGTAGCGTAGCTCGTATCAACAGCGCCGGAGTCGGCATATTTACCGATCTGGAGCATGTTGGTGCCTGGGATCGCGGTCTGACCGATGGCGATCATCAGTGCGGAACCATGCGAACCGTTGTCAGCGGAGAAGTCTGTACCGTTACCCGAAGAGGTCGAACCGTCAGCGGTCACAGCCACGAAGAGTGGAGCGCCTTTGCGGTGAGCAACTTCGAGAGCCAAACCTACAGTTTGACCAGCCATGAAGTCTTTGTTGTTCTGAGTCGCACGGCCTTGACCATGGTAGTCATAGCCGCCCATTTCGATCGAAGCACCCGAGGCCAGACCGTCAGACAAAAGTTTCGCCATGATGATGGCCTTAAGGCTGGATGGGCTGTTCGGAGCCGCAGTCGTCGCACCAGTCAAAGTCGCTACTGGGATAGCGTTGAACGGAGCGCCGGTGATGGCTGTGTCGGTTGTCGGGGTCAACTTATCAGCTGTGAACTGAGTCAGAAGATCCTTGGCACCCATGTAACCGCACTCGATCAGATCTTTCACCTGCTGGTTCAGATCTTTGGCCGAGAACGAGCCGAGCTTCGAAGCTGTCAGTTTGTGAGCAAGGTCAGCAACCGCAACCGAAGAGTTGACGTTGCCGCCGAAGCGGGTTGCGATCAAACCTGGGTTCACAAGACCTGTCAAGGAATCCTGGTTAGCGATCGTGGCCTTGGCCAGACCAGGGTTCTGAGCGACGTTCAGAGGCTGGGTACGACCGAGGGTGTTAGCCTGGTTCGTGGAAGTACCAGCGATCTGCACGAGCTGACCTGGGTTACCGATGATTTGAGTTGCCAGCTGAACAGGGTTCAGTGGGTTGTTGGCGGTATCATCACCAGATGTACCGGCGATACCGACAGCGACTGTTTTAGCAAGAGCAGCGGCGCTCATCACGCTCTTCATACCAGCCAGGAACTGGCTGCTGGCGATGAACTGGCCTTTCATGCTGGTATCCAGAGTGGGAGTACCAGTGACGCCAAGAGTCTGGTAACCAGCGGCAGCGAGCGGCTCGAAAGCAGCGCCGGCAGCTTGTTTACC